>CACXZL010000234.1 GCA_902772085.1 uncultured Coriobacteriaceae bacterium
GGTGGAGTTACGCTCATTGCAGTTCCCATGGGTGAGACGGCGTTCTTTGAGGGAGCGCTCGTACCGAGGGCATTGGATGTAGGCGAACGAGCCGAGATGGTGCGGGTGAGCTCTTGCGCTCGTCGCATTCTTCTGGACTACGGCCTTTTTCTTACGGAGTACGAGTCGGAGGACAACGCCTATGCACGTTGTCTCATGGTGGGAAGCGCTATGGCCGGATCCGAAAGAGACTTCTCCGAGTTGTGGGATCATGCAGGAGCGATTGCCAGTGGTGACGAAGAGGTCACGATCAATCAGCTTATCGCTACAGGAAAGGCCCGTGGGCAGGCGATATCCTCTACGGCGGCTGCGGTGCGCCAGTCTGTGGACTATGGGCGCACGTTTGCACGAGCACTGGCAGATGTGTTGCCGGGACAGCTTCGTCCGTCGTGGCTTCTATCGGAGGGCATGCGGTTTGCAGCACGTTTGGCGGTGGGACTTGAGAACCTCAGCATAGACGATATGCTTGCACAGGATGAGTTGTTTGAGACTTTGGGATTCGACACTGCGTCTTGTTGCACAGTTGACCCGTCACGGCTGGTGGAGGCCATACGCGAAGAGCTGAGCATGCGTACAAACCGCATGATGTTGCTCGTTCCTTTTGCCATCGGGCGTGTGAGACTTGCCACAATACCAGATGATTTGCTCTATGAGCACGTGTCGGCATGGTGCGATGTGCACATGCCTTATGCTGAATGAGGTGCAAGGTGGTCAAAGAAATACAAGTACGAAACGCAATCTCTGAGAGAATGAGTCGTTTGCGCGCCCTTATGAAAGAGCGCGGCTACGACGCTGTGATATTGCGCAACAACCCGGACATACGATGGCTTACTGGTGCGTCGAGGGTGTTTGATGATGAGGTGGCGCATACGGCGGTTGTGTCAGCTGAGCATGCATGGCTGCATACCGACTCTCGATACTACGGATCCTTCCTCGACCGTGTGCCTGCTGATGCTGGCTGGATCATAGATATGGACATGGTGTCTCATGCGGTCTGGACAGCGTCAAAGATTCGTGATCTTCATGCCAGGATGGTTGCCGTGGAAGATACGCTTACGTTGGGTTTTTTTGAGGAATTGCAAACGAGGATAGCTAAGCAGTCATATGCTTGTTTGCTTCCGCGCCTTCACGGAGACATGACGCTGCTACGCATGATCAAGGGCGAGGAGGAACTTGAGTTGCTCCGCCGTGCCCAAGTGATCACGGATGCGGCATTCGATCAGATCTGTGATTTCATCCGTCCCGGTCAGACCGAGCTAGAGATACGCGCGGAGCTTGAGGCCGCCATGCTCGCACACGGAGCGCACGGACTCTCATTTGAGACCATTATCGCTTCGGGGCCAAACGGAGCAAACCCGCATGCGCGACCCGGCGAACGGGTGGTACGTGAAGGCGACATGATCGTGATGGATTACGGGGCTCTTTTTGGGGACTATCATGCCGATATGACACGCACGGTGTGCATAGGTGCACCGAGCAAGAAGCAACGAGAGGTCTATGACATCGTACGCCGAGCGCACGAGAAGTGTGCCGAGGCTGCAAAGCCCGGCATGGGAGGACGCGAGCTGCATGAGCTTGCCGTGAAGGTCATAAGCGATGCCGGCTTTGGCGAGTATTTCAAGCATGGTCTAGGACACGGTGTGGGGTTGGAGATCCATGAGCGCCCGTCCGTGGGCAGGTTGAGCAGTGACGTGCTGCAGGAAGGGTCTGTGTTTACCATCGAACCAGGCATCTATCTTCCTGGAGAATTCGGCGTGCGCCTGGAAGACTGCGGAGTTCTCACGAGTGAGGGATACGAGCCCTTTGCCGCCTCAACACACGAGCTGGTGTGCGTGTAACATGTCGCGGATAGCTTCGTCGCGCAGGCGGGTGCTGATGCGTCGTGATGACGGTCGTGTGATAGAGAGACGTGTTCGCTTTCTATGACTTCGAACCACACCTCCTGCCATCTCGCTCCTTGGCAAACAATCTGGTATCATGGCAGGGTTACAGGAGCTGCCGAGAGGCGGCATAGATAGAAAGTGAGCGTACATGGCTACTCTTGGTATTACCGACCTGAAGGTTGGACTTGGCGTAAACATCAAGGGCAACGACTGCGTCATTCTAGAGGCACAGCACGTCAAGCCTGGCAAGGGCAACACATATGTCCGCACGAAGTATCGCAACATCCGCACCGGTCGCGTAAACGAGGAAAACTTCCAGCAGTCCGCAAAGTTCGAGAGCGTAAACATGCGGACGCGCGAGATGCAGTATCTCTACAACGACGGCGATCTCTACTACTTCATGGATATGGAGACCTATGAACAGGTGGAAGTAAGCACCGATCTCATCTGAGACAACGCGAAGTGGTTCAAGGAGAACGATATTTGCCAGCTTCAGTATGCAAATGACGTTCTCTATGCGGTACAGCCGCCTATGTTTATCGAGGTGGAGATTACCGAGACGGATCCTGGCTTTAAGGGAGATACCGTGCAGGGAGGCACGAAGCCTGCCGTCATAGAGACGGGCGCATCCATTCAGGTGCCTATGTACCTCAACGTAGGGGAACGCGTGAAGGTGGATACGCGTACGGGCAAGTTCGTGTCGCGCGTCTAGGATCAAGTCTCTCGCAGTGGCCACTCTATGAGGGCAAGAAAGGGTGAATCATGGACAGCGAACTCATCATATCTGGTATAGGCATTTCCAGAAGCGTAGTAGCAACTATCGTGTCGATGGCTGTCGAGCACGTTGAGGGTGTGGCGTCGGTGGGGGAGAACGCCATTGCGTCGGGTCTCATCTCCGTCTTCACCGCAAAACCGGTTTCCAACGAGCCTGCCGTGGAGTCCGAAGTGATAGACGATAAGCTTGCCATATTGGTTCGACTCTCGGTATTCTATGGTTATCCGTTTACCAATTTGGCTGAGGACGTACGCGCCGCTGTGGTTACTGCCGTAAATAGCCAGATGGGGGTCGACGTACATAGCGTGGACGTCTACATCGACAATCTCGTATTTCCCAAGGAGTAAGCTCGATTGTCCTCTCATATGTTTGTAGGGCGCACGCTCGCCCGCAGCCAAGCGCTGCAATTGTTATTCCAAGCTGAAAGCACCGATCGGACGGTACGTGACGTCCTGACCGGTGCCTATGCCTTGAGCCAATGGCCATTAGACGAGTATGGCGAGCAATTGGCTTTGGGTGCTGACAAGTATCGCAACCAGATTGACGTCGCGATCTCGCGTGCGTCCACAAATTGGCCTATAGACAGGATGCCTGCGGTAGATCGCAACCTGCTTCGATTGGCGATCTACGAGATGGTGATGGAAGACGAAGTCGCCATTGCCGTAAGCATCGATGAGTCTGTAGAGCTTGCAAAAGCCTACGGTACCGATGAGTCTTCGCGTTTCGTGAACGGTCTTTTGGGAAGGATTGCTTCCGACTTAGAGGCGGGCGAAGACATTCTCTCCCCGTCCGATGAAGCTGCGGCGGAAGACGCGGACGCGACTACAGAAGCTGATCCTGTGGAGGCTAGCGATGACTGTTCAGCCGAGCTAGATCGCGATGAAGCGTCAATCGAAACCAAGAACGAAGCGGATGAGGAGCAGTAGCGCATGGCTAAGCGCATAGACACATCCGCATATCAGACGTTTGGACAAATCACAGAGCGTCTGGAAGAAATCGTTACGCAAGTGCGTCGCAAGGACGTTCCGCTGGAAACTACGGAGCTTACTTCCGGTTATCTGGAGCAGACTTACCCGGGAGAAGAGTGGGCTAATCGTGAGCCACGGGTGCTTCGCGGATCGTCCGTGACAGGAGATAACTTCTGGAAGGGTAAGTACGGCCACAACAACGCTCTGCTCATTACTCAAAAGTACGGCTGTACTGATCCGTACGCGATAACGGACATGGAAGACATAGCTGTCTGCCAGGCCGCTGACAGCTTCGGAATGCTCGACCGGCTTATTATCCTTCGGGACAGCGTAAACATGGATGTGTTCGCGCCGGGCGTCACGCCTGAAAAGCTCTGGGGAAGCAAAAGCGACGACGAACTCGCCTCGGATGACAGCGACGAGTCCTTCGATATCTTCGCAACAGCGATGGAAAACAACTTTA
>CACXZL010000235.1 GCA_902772085.1 uncultured Coriobacteriaceae bacterium
TGGACGAGTGGGGTATGGGAGGCGACGAGAATCCTGAAGTGGTTTGTAAGGGCATCGCACAGGCACTAGAGGCCGACAATGACCTTACGGTGCTGGTCGCTGGCAATGAAGAGGTCGTAGTTCCGTTTTGCGAGAATACCGAGCGTGCCATTCCCCTCGTGACGACCGAGGTCATCGCTATGGACGAGCATCCGGCTGAGGCTGTGCGCAAGAAAAAGGATTCCAGCATCGTTCGCGCTTGCGCTGCCGTGCGTGAGGGCAAAGCACAGGGCTTCTTTTCTGCGGGATCCACGGGTGCTATCTTTGCTGCTGCAACTATGGGAGTTGGTCGCATCAAGGGCATCAAGCGCCCCTGCCTAGCCATGCCACTTCCCGGTCTCAACGGGCATCAGACGGTGTTTCTCGATCTTGGGGCAAACGCAGACGTACGTCCAGAGATGATCGTGCAGTTTGCCCAAATGGGTGCGGCGTATGCCGCCGTGACGCTAGGCGTGCAGAATCCCAAGATCGGGCTGCTGTCAAACGGCGAGGAGGACACCAAGGGCTCTGAGATGGCCTTGGCCTATCATCAGGCGCTTGCGGAGGCCGACTGTGGCTTTGCGGGCAATGCAGAGGGCACCGACGTGCTTCTGGGAGACTTCGACGTTATCGTGACCGACGGCTTTACGGGAAACATCGCGCTCAAGACCCTGGAAGGCACGGCAAAGTTTATCCTAAAGACCCTCAAGGCTTCCATAGCCCACTCGTTGCTTGGCAAGATCGGGGCGCTTCTGCTCAAGCCCGCGCTCAAAGACATCCAGGGCATGCTCTCGGGTGATGAGCACGGCGGTGCTGTATTGGTGGGCTTGAAGGCTCCTGTGCTCATAGGTCACGGAGCTACGAGTGCGCAAGCGGTGGCGTCTGGTACGTTGGCGTGCGCGCGTGCCGTGCGCGGTGGGCTTGTGGACAAGATAGCCGAACGGCTTGCAGAGCGCGAGCAATAGTACAATGTAAGGTAAACCACACCTCGGTTTGCGCGAGGTGCTTAAGGATCGACAATCCGAGGAGGATTCCTATGGACCGCAAGACGATTTTCTCTAAAGTTGCCGCATTGGCAGCCGAGACGCTTGAAATAGACGAGAGCTCTATCACCGAGGCCACGCGCTTTGAAGACTTGGGTGCCGACTCCTTTGATCTTCTGGAGCTGGTAACTACGCTTGAAGACGAGTTTGGTCTTACCTTGGATGATGATTCGCTGGCGGAGATTGCGAGCGTGGGGGACGCAGTAGACGCCATTGAGAATGCTCAGTAAGGCATACGTAGTAAGGATTGCATCTTGAAGCTTCGTGCACGCGTAAAGGAAATCGAGCGCATCTGTGGGCATAAATTCGACCGCGAGGATCTCGTGATCTCTGCCATCACACACCCTTCCGCGGCGGAAGGTAAGTCCGTCTCCGCTTCGTATGAGCGTCTTGAGTTTCTTGGCGACTCGCTGGTGGGCGGTATCGTGGCTATGTATGTGTTTACGCACTTTCCGGATATGAACGAAGGCGAAATGAGCACGATGCGCACTACGCTGATATCGGGAGACACCCTCGCGAGGATATCGGAAGATCTTGGTGTGGCTCCTTGTCTCATCTTGGGGCATTCCGAGCGAGGGACCCATGCCCGAGGTATGCGTAAGGCCCTTGAGGACGTGTACGAGGCTCTTGTTGGGGCGCTCTACGTTGATGCCGGTATGGATGTAGCACGTGACTTCGTGACAAGGACTCTTTTGTGCTATGCGACACCTGACTTGGCAAAGCGCCCCATGTCACCCAAATCGCGCCTGCAGGAGGTCGCGCAGCGCGACTTCCACTGTGGGCCTACCCATAAGTTGGTGGGTGAGGAAGGACCCGCGCATACGCCTACGTTTACGACTGTCGCCTTCGTTGAGGGCAGACGCGTGGGGCGTGGCAAGGGTTCTACAAAGAAAGAGTCAGAGTCCGCCGCCGCACTTGACGCCCTGAGTCGATTGGGCTATACGAGTGAAGTAGATGTGAGCATGGATCGCGTGATGGAGCGAGCCAAGGAGGGCGTGGATGTACCTTAAGACGCTCTCGTTGCGTGGGTTCAAGTCGTTTGCCGACAAGACCACCATGCTCTTTGATCCAGGCCTCACGGTGGTCGTGGGGCCAAATGGATCGGGCAAGTCAAACATTTCCGATGCCATCCTCTGGGTTCTCGGCGAGCAGAGTGCAAAGATGCTGCGCGGCCAGGCCATGGAGGATGTCATTTTTTCTGGGTCTTCTGCTCGACAATCGGTAAACATGGCTGAGGTCACGTTGACGCTGGATAATTCTGATGGCACCCTGCCTGTGGATCATTCGGAAGTGGCGGTGACGCGAAGGGTCTATCGCTCGGGAGAGTCGGAGTACCTCATAAACAATTCTCCCTGTCGTCTCATGGACATCATAGATATCCTGCATGACTCAGGTCTCGGACGCGACATGCACTCCATCATAAGCCAAGGCAATCTTGACTCGATTCTGTCGAGCCGCCCCGAGGAACGTCGTGAGCTCATAGAGGAAGCAGCGGGCATATCGAAGCATCGGCGCCGCAAGGCTCGTTCGGAGCGTAAGCTCAAGAGCATGCAAGAGAACCTTGTGCGAGCAAAGGACATAAATCGTGAGATTCAACGTCAGCTGCGTCCTTTGGAGCGGCAAGTGGGCAAGGCTCGGCAGGCACGAGAGATATCGGATCAGTTGCGCGAAGTGTCTCTGTCCTTAGCGGTAGATGATTTGCGTCAGCTGCAGACGCGCCATGCCAACCTCGCTGCCGCTCTCAAGGAGGCGGATGCGTCTGAGTCGCTTGCTCGGCTCAGGCTAGGGGAGAAGACTTCCGAGCTGGAGCGTTATCAAAACCTCCTAGAGGAGAAGGGCATATTCGTCGGTGATCTGGGTGCTCAGCGATCACGGCTTTCAGACCAGCTCTCGGCCTTGGAGTCGAGCATGCGGCTGCTCGATGAGAAGGACCGCAACATGCTTGCACGCATCAGCGATCTGCAATCGAGTGCTGAGTCTGCAGAGCGTGATCGCGTACAGGCCGAGGAAGAGCATCGTCGCGTCTCAACAGAGCTAGGGGATACCCGCGCGAAGTGGGATGAGCTGAAGCGGCAAGTAGACGAGCTTGTGCCTCGCGCGCGCGATGCGAAGGCAAAGCGCAAGGACTTGGGAAGGCGTCTCGCGCAGGCGCAGGCGGACCAACGCTCCGCCCAACGCACGGCCGACCAAGAAACGCTTGCCCATGCAAAGCTTCGCGATCAGGTGGAGAACTCCCAAGTGGAGGACGAGCTCTTCAAAAACCGCTTGAGCCAGCTCGCTGATCAGATTGAGACCTGTGAAGAACGGATGGCCGAGCGTAAAGCCCGAAAAGATGAGCTCACCAGCGAGCTCGAGCAATCTCGTCGACAAGCGAACGAAGCCCATGACCGCATTCGCACGTTGCAGGACCGACTTGCTTCCGCGCGCAAAGAGGAGCGAGAGGCGAGAGACCTTCTCACGCGCCAGCGCGCATCGCTTTCAGCCCTGGAGTCGGTAGACGAGCAAGTGGAGCGGTCGAGTCCCATGGTGGCTACGCTGATGCGAGACAGGCGACTCTCCGGCAAGGTCGAATGCAGGCTTGCCGATCTCATCGAGGCGCCGGCGGAGTACGAAGACTTGGTGGAGCGCCTTCTTGGAGAGGACCTCTCGGCTTTTGTGGTTCCGAGTGCATCAGAGGCCGTGTCCATAGCGGGTGTGGCTCTTGGCGTGAAAGGCGCGAAGGGACGTGCGACCGTACTGCGTCGCGACGTTCGCAATGCGCCTGCATTTGAGGAAGCGTCAGGCAAGCCACTGCTCTCAACTCTTACCGTGCGCAATGATGCGGAGGGGTTGGTAGGCGCGCTTCTTGGGGACGTGCGTATCGTGGAGGATACGGCAGAAGCGTTGCGAGCCCACGACGAATGCCCGTCTTGCACGTATGTGACAAGTGATGGCGTGGTGGCTCTGCCGGACGGCCGCATGGTGGTGGGTGCCGGTGCGGGAGCCGAGCAAGGTGCTTTGGAGCGCAAGCGTCGTATACGTATGCTGCGTGATGGCATGGCTTCGCTTGAGAAAAACCAACAAG
>CACXZL010000236.1 GCA_902772085.1 uncultured Coriobacteriaceae bacterium
GGAAACGAGCAATGCTGCGACATAGGTCATGGCGGCGGCGGAGAGCACTTTGCGCGCGCCTTTGTATTCTTCGTCCTGCAGCATCCCGGTTTCGTCGATCACCTTGAGCGCCCGGGAGCTGGCATTGAATTCCACCGGCAGCGTTACAAGCTGGAACAGTGCCACAAACGCATACAGGATGATGCCGATCTGCACAAGAATCGTCCAGTTGAGCATCAGACCGATCACGGCGATCCAAAGGCCGGACGAAGATCCGATGTTTGCCACCGGCAAAATCGCGTTGCGCACAGCGATCGGTTTGTAGCTTTCTGCGTGCTGTGCGGCGTGACCTGCTTCGTGGCAGGCGATGCCGACCGCTGCGATGGTCGAAGCGTTGTAGACGCCCTGCGACAGACGGATCACGTTGTCGCGCGGATCATAGTGGTCGGTAAGGTGTCCGGCGACGCGCCCTATGCCACAGGCCTGTGCACCACCTTCGTTGAGCATCTGTCGTGCGACCTGGGCTCCCGTAGCGTTGAGGCCGCTCTTCACCTGAGACCATTTATGATAGGTGCTCTTTATGTACGATTGCGTAAGGGCACCCAAGACCGATGAAATGATAATGAGAAGCCAATACGCCACCCGATTATTCATAATCATTTACGGATCCTTTCCCCGAAAGAGCGATTCTTCCTATGATACTCCAATCGGCAGAGCATAGCCTCGACGCTCTCAAAGTCGGGGCCACGAGCATCTCTCATCGAGGGAAGGCCATCTCCTCAGTGCCGCCAAAGAGCGGCTCGTCATCGGTCTCCACCGCATAGCGCGAAAGCGGATCCACCACCAGACGGTTGCAGTCAGGTATCGCGCGCGCCCTGAAGGCCTGCACTTGCCCCGCAACTGGATCCCCGTCTATCTCCATCTTTGCGGGGACGGAGACGGAGACCTGTATGTCACGGCCACGGAAGCTCTCCAGATACGGCCGCCCTATGTGCTTTCCCTCATGGTCCATGAGGCCCACGAAGAGCGGGTGCAGGAGCTTTGCCGCAACGTCCACCTCGGCTATGATGACGTCGAGCACGCCGTCGGTCATCGTACAGTCGGGTACGAGCTCGATGTCCCCTTGGATCATCGCGTTGTTTGCCACGAGGCAGGTGATGCCCGTGCGCTCATATGTGACGCCGTCCACCACGATCCGAAACCCCATGACCTCTGGGCGCGGATTCGCAAGGGCGGCGGCAAAGTAAGCCGCCTGACCCATGGCCCTCTTTGCCGGGATGGCCGCCTGCATGAGCTGAGCGTCGAAGCCCACGCCAGCCATGAGCGAGAATCCCTGAAGGTGCTTGTGCCCTTCTTCGTCGAGCCACATTATCTCGCCCATGTCGGTCTTCACCGAATGCCCCACGCGACACGCGCGCGCAAGCGAGGCGGGCTCTGCCGCATTGCCCAGGTTGGCGAAAAACAGATTCGCCGTTCCGGACGGGAAGACGCACGTGAGGACGTCTCTGCCACGCAACAAGTACAGGAGCGTGGCGACAGTGCCATCCCCTCCCGAGATAACGACCAAGTCGAACTCCTCCGCGTCCTCCAAGAGCGACGCACCGAGATCCGTCGCGTCTTTCGAGAGCAAACGGAGCACGCACTCGTCGCCCTCACGCAAAAGCGAACGCTGGAACTCGTAGATCGCATCCGACCCAAAACCGGACGCTTCATTGTGGACAATAAGGACACGCACAAGACCACCTCCATGGCGGCGCACATGGCAAACCGATAATCTAGTACCATGTTACCCGTTTTGCAGCCTGTACGACGAATTGAGTACTCATGTACATCTCAACTTTCGATGAGCTCGTCTCCTTTTGCGAACGAGCGGCATCGCATAGCATCTTGGCAGTAGACACGGAGTTTCTTCGCGAGAGGACCTTTCGGCCACAGCTCTGCCTCATCCAGGTGGCAACGCGCGACGAGGCGGCGGCCATCGACCCCATCTTGATCAAAGACCTGGAGCCTCTCAAGAAACTGCTGGTAGATAGCACAAAAACAAAAGTGTTTCATGCGTGCGACCAAGACTTGGAGGTCATACGCGACAGCATGGGCATCGTGCCCCACCCTATCTTCGACACACAGCTCGCCGCAGCCTTTCTCGGGCAACGCATGCAGTTGGGCTACGGACCGTTGGTTCAGATATACAAAGGGATACACCTCGCCAAAGCCGACGGCCTCACCGACTGGTCAAAGCGTCCTCTCGACGAAAGCCAGCTACAGTACGCCGAGGACGACGTCCTCTATCTACCCGATATTTATGAACAAATGATGGACGAGCTCATCGACCAAGACCGCCTGTCATGGCTTGCGCCAGAGCTCGAGGCACTGTATCGGAAGGCCGCCGCAAGCCACGATCCACGCGAGGCCTACCTGCATCTCAAACGGTCGTCGTCTCTTACGCGCAAACAACTTGCCATAGCGCGTGAGGTGTGTGCATGGCGAGAGGAGCTTGCCGCCAAGCGCAACCTTCCACGCAGGTGGGTGATGCAAGACGAGGTAATCGTTGAGCTTTCCCGGCGCGCGCCGCATACGGCCGATCGCGTGCGACGTACGCGCGGCACCGACAACCTCTCCGAGCGCGACGTCCAAAACGTCGTTCAAGCCGTTCAGCGCGGCATCCAATGCGATCCCAGGCACTATCCCCAAGCCCAGCACAGGCCACATCCCACACCCGATGTAGACAGCGTCATCGACCTGATGTACGCGTTGCTGCGTTTACAGTCCACCAGCTGCGGCATCGCCATCCCGCTCATCGCCACGCGCGACGACCTCTTCTCCTTCATGATGGGGGCCAAGGACTGTCCGCTACGGACCGGATGGCGCTATGAGGTGATGGGCAAGCGGCTCGAAGGGCTCCTCGCTGGCGAGGTAGGCCTTACGATCAAGGATCGCCACGTCGAGTTGCTGTAGCGACCATGTCTACCCGCGAGGAGTGGGGCAGGGCAAGGGTATCTTCGTGCTCAAACAGTCCTCGCTGCGCTGCGGAACTGCGCGCGAAGATACCCTTGCCCCGCCCTCGCGGGCAGCTAACGGGTGGGCGAGGAACCCGGGTTTTTTGGTTACGCCTCGCTGCGCGGATCTCTGCGACGTTTTCCGAAGAGGTACATGCCGCCAGCACCAAGTGCCGTACCAGCAACCAGGCACAGGCCGCCGACCGCGGAGACGTTGATGCGCGCTATGGCGCTGGCAGTGACCGGCGCGCCAACCTCGCGCTTGAAGTAGGCATAGACGCCGTTGGCGTCGTCGTTGTAGGAGTATCGTATGTCGGTGAGGTTGGCGGCCGACGCGCTACCGAACTCGTGAATCGACGATTCGTAGCCGGTGGGAACCGAGCTTGTGCCCGTCACGACCTTCATACTGCTCGCCAAGATCGGCGCCTTCGCGCTGCTCGCGTTCGAGTATAGGGCGAGCCAGCCCTTGCCCGCGTCGCCGTTGAGATCGGCGTAGTCCTCCATCGCCGTCAGAGTGTCGCCCTCGCGCCTGGAGTCGGTTCTCACCGCCTGGTAGTAGGCACTGTCGTTGCGCAAGACCGTCGTGGTGCCGTCCTCAGCCTTGGACGTTATGTCCACCGCGTCCACGATGTACTTTGGCACGGGCGTCATCTTCACGTGGTAGTAGTTGTACACGTCGATCGCCGTGAGCGTGATGGAGGCTACGGCCAGCAAGACGAAAAGGCCGGAGGTCACGTACTTGGCTACGTTGGTCCTTGAAGCGCGCGATCGTATGCCGTTGCTCTCTCTCATCATTTTATCGGCTTTGAGTTCGTTTTTCCTCGCCAATTCATCAAGTTGATACCTAGCGTCGACCTCACCGTACATACCGGCCATGTTCTCATTCAGACCGCTGGTCGCTGCGTCAAAGTACCTGGTTTGCACGAACACTTCCCCAGTTTTCACACGGTGTGTAATTGTCACCTTGTGCGCCGCTCCGACAAGATTCGGCAACTCTTCCGCTGCCTCCAAACCAGACACAGTCTCGACTTTCATAATGTGCATCGCATCATAGTGGATGTATTCATGCAGCCACAATAAATCATAAAGCGATGCACTCGTCTGACGCAGGTTTCGGCTCGTTTGCCTTAACGCCGCAATCCTGTTGT
>CACXZL010000237.1 GCA_902772085.1 uncultured Coriobacteriaceae bacterium
CTCGTACACATAGTCGGCGACCTCGGCGAGCTCGGGGTCGTTCTTCTTGCGCAGCTCCATGATGGGTACTTTTTTGTTTTCTCCAAAGGTCATCACGAGCTTGCGATACAGATACTCGCCCTTCTCTTCACCAAAGGCGATCTTCAACGAACGGTGGTTGAAGGGAACGGGCATCAGCTTGCCATGGACGTTTGCGAGCACCTTGTGCTGATAATCGGTGAACTCGGTAAACCGGGAAAGGAACTGATGCACGCGATCGTCAAACGTGTGATAAATATGCGGACCATACTTGTGTACCAGTATGCCCGCCTCGTCCTCATAGTCATATGCATTTCCCGCAATATGGTCACGACGCTCAAGCACCACCACACGAGAGCTGCAACCCTCGGCAAGCATGCGCGCGCACACCGCTCCAGCATATCCTGCGCCCACGACGATGGCGTCGTAGTTGCTCGGGTTGAAGTCCTCAGGTAGACCACTTGCGATGCCCATGGCAAAACCTCGCTTTGATTTCGTGAATATATCCAAACGGATTCTATCACGCTACGTGCAGCAGAGACATATATACATGAAAACGGCAACCTCACAGGCGCGCCTACGGTTACCGTTCACACCCCTAGCCCCTGCGCCAGCCAGCAGGCGGCTCCGCGCTCGCTTCGCTCGCTCACTTCGTGAGTCGCCGCCTGCTGGCATGCGCAGGGCTAGGCGACTGAGCGGCAACGCCAAAAGAGCAACTTCCACATGGACACGATGAAGAATTACCTATGCGACCTTCAACGTGCTATGATGCGAGATAGCGTATGACAGCTGACGAAAGGACTCTCATGAGTGATTTCCTCAAGAGCATGAAGGCCGCTGCAAAGGCAGACAAGAAGACCATCGTGCTTCCCGAAGGAGAAGACCAACGCACGATAGACGCTGCGCGCACGATCGTGTCTGAGGGCATTGCAAATCTTGTTATCCTCGGCGATCCCTCGAGCATCGACATCGAGGGCGTGCAGGTCATAGACCCGGCCACCGCACCGAACCGTCAGGCGTATGCCGACGCCTTCTATGAGCTTCGCAAGGCCAAGGGCGTCACGCCCGAGCAGGCTTATGAGCAGATGGCGGATGCAACGTACTACGGCACCATGATGGTGAAACTTGGCGACGCCGACGGCCTGGTCTCCGGCGCTTGCCACTCCACTGCAAACACGCTTCGTCCCGCACTGCAGATCCTGAAGACGGCACCCGGGACCAAGCTCGTGAGCTCCTTCTTCATCATGTGCACGCCCACCGAGTACGGTGAGGGCGGCACGCTTCTCTTTGCCGACTGCGGGCTCAACATCGCTCCTGACGCAGACCAGCTCTCCGAGATCGCCATCGCCAGCGCGGCCACGTGGAAGTCGCTCATCGGCACCGAGGCGAAGGTGGCCATGCTCTCCTACTCCACCATGGGCTCCGCCGGCGGCGACACCGCGACGAAGGTGCAGGAGGCGACCCGTCTCGCCAAGGAGAAGGCGCCCGAGCTCGTTCTCGACGGCGACCTGCAGCTCGACGCGGCGCTTGAGGCTAGCGTGGGCAAGCTCAAGGCGCCCGACTCCAAGGTGCCCGGCCAGGCGAACGTCCTGGTCTTCCCCGACCTCGCCGCTGGAAACATCGGCTACAAGCTCGTGCAGCGTTTTGCGAAGGCCGAGGCCTACGGACCCGTGCTTCAGGGCATCGCTGCGCCAGTAAACGATCTGAGCCGCGGGTGCTCCGCAGACGACATCGTCGGCGTGGTCGCCATCACCGCGGTGCAGGCGCAGAAGATGGCCTAAGCCCTCCATACCTGTGCGCAGGCGCCCCGTCGCTTCTTTTCCCTGCTCAAACAGCTTCGCGTTGCGAAGAACTCGCAGGGAAAAGAAGTGGCGGGGCGCTTGCTTCATATACGTTATGGCTTAGGCCAGCTTCTGCGAAGGGCGGTTCGGCTGGACCAGGGAGGACGGGAAAACGTGTGCTCGCGCGGCGAGCGTTGGCTACTACGCGGGAAACGGGTTTGTTGGGTCATGCTATAGTCTACCTAGCGTATTTCATCTACGAAAGGCAGATAACGTTATGTTTCATCCACCCAAACACCTGGCTGCTGCGACGCTTGCGCTTTTGGCTGCGCTCTGCCTACCCACGCCCGCGCTTGCAGAAGGGGGCCTTCCCAGCAGGTTCGACCTGCGCGACCGCGGTGTCGTGACACCTGTGAAGCAACAAGAACCCTGGGGGGATTGTTGGGCGCATGCGGCCATCGCAGCCTCCGAGACGTCCATCCTCTCCGCAATGGGCTCGACCTATGCGCAAACGGGCTTGGATCTGTCTGAGCGCCATCTCGCATGGTACGTGGTGCAGCCCGTTACGGAGAGCGTCTCCAAATCGCAGGCGGGCGAGGGCCTGCGCGTGTACAACACCGCAGCCGGCGCAAACCACGTGTATGACTTCGGCGGCAGGGAGCAGTGCGCGGCAACCCTCTTTGCCCAGGGAATCGGTCCCATGCCCGAGCAGGAGTATCCAAACCAAGGCGCCGAGGGACGTCTTGCCTTCGCTGACCTGAAAGCAAACAAAGAAGCCTATATTGCCCAGAAAATCGCGGCCTACCGGGATATATATTCGTACTATGACGACGATACGCTCAGGACTCTCGCGGAGGAAGACTATAAGACGTACCTCGAGAGGTACAAGACGTTCGATGCGTACAGTCCTTTGGACGACTGGTCCATCAACGAGCAGGACGGACCTGGCTCGGGCAGGTTCAAGGGCTCGCCCTACACGCTTACGCACAACAACGTCCTTACCTATTGGGCACGCCTGGAGGACGACGGGAGTCTCGGAGCCGACGAGAAATACGATGGGGAACCGATATACACCCACAACGGCTATGCCCTCTACCAGGGAAGCATCGACCTGCTCAAGTCGGAGCTCTATGCGGGTCGCGGCATTTCGGTGGGCCTCACCATCACGAACAAAGGACTGGACCGCAACACCTGGTCTGAGTACAACAGCGAGCATTCCCTGTCTCCCGACCACGTGTGCTGCATCGTGGGATGGGACGACGACTACGCCGCGTCGAACTTCAAGGGCGAGGATGGCGCACCGCCAAGCAAAGGCGCCTGGATTGTGAAGAACAGCTGGGGATCAGAGACCGACCTCGTGCCCGGAGGGCTCGTGGCGGCAGACGGCTCGACCAAGGACGCCCATGCAGGCGACTGGGGCATCGTGGATGAGAACGGCAAGCATACCGGCTACTTCTATCTGTCGTACTACGACCGCTCCATCGCCGTCCCCGAGAGCTTCGACTTCCGCATCGAGGAAAACAACGACCAGCAGGACGCGTTGCAGCTCGACTACCTGCCCGCATCCTACGCGGAGTGGTTCCACGCAGACGATCGCCCCGAATGGGAGGCCAACGTATTCACCCTAGACAAGGACATGCGCATAGACGAGGTCGCGACGCGCATCCGCATGAGCGACAAGGTTCCCGTCCAAGGCTTCACCTGCACGTTTGACCTCTACAGATTGCGCAACGGCGCAACGAGGCCAGATGACGGCGAGCACCTCGCCACCTGCACGCGCGAGTTCGAGACGCAGGGCTACCACCGTGCGAAGCTCGACGCCCCCGTCTACCTCAAGGCCGGGGATCGGCTGGGGATCGTCGTGCAGCAGTCCCACACCTTTGCCGACGGGACCGCACGCTACTGCATAGACGCCCAGGAGACCGACGGGTACAGAGAGCGCCACACCGGCCCCGTGTACGGCACGCCCGTCCTCAACGAGGGTGAGAGCTACTGGAAGCTGGAGGGAATCACCAACAGTGAGGATACCTCCCAAGAGGGCTGGCTCGACATGACCGCGCCGCTCACGAAAAACATGTTGCTGTACCTGAAGCCCGACCTTGCAAAGAACTCCGATATGCTGGACTTCTACGTGAAGCGTTACGCTGGCAAGCCTATCAAGGATTTCTTCAACGTAGACAACTTCTGCATCAAGGCCTTCGGCGAGCCCGGCGCGGAGCAGGCGACCTTCACCGACGTGAACGAGCAGACTGCCCATGCGGGCGACATCTCCTGGCTCGCCTCTACCGGCATCTCCGAGGGATG
>CACXZL010000238.1 GCA_902772085.1 uncultured Coriobacteriaceae bacterium
CGGGGCCCGCGGTCGAAGATATCTCCGACCAAGTGCAGATGGTCTACCGCCATCCGCTTGATCACCTCAGCCAGAGAGGAGATAAAGTCCGGCGCCTGGCCGATCTCCACAATGGTGGAAATGATGTTTTTATAGTAATCCTGCTTGTCAAACTCATCACTGTGTGTATGAAGCAGCTCTTCAATGATATAGGCATAATCAGCGGGAAGCGCCTTGCGGACCTTGAGGCACGCGAGCCTTGCTGCGCTCCTTCGACCGAGCCCATACCGCATAGAAGAAGTTAACCAAGATGCCCAGCACGATGGCAATGAGCAGGTTGGTGATGTGCTTCACCGGACGTGCAATCCTGCCGCCCTCGCATTTTGTGAGTATCTGCGAAAACGCCGCATCTGCACACTCGTAGTATTTGCCCTGACTAGCAAGCTTGTAGATGTTGTCGGTGATTGCCCGTGCGTCTGCACGCGATATCGTGGCAAGGCCTGCCTGGTTTGAGTAGATGTAAATCTCCCGGTTGTCCATGTCAATCACAAAGACCACTGCCGCACCGGACCCAAACGTCTTCTGCATGTAGGACGAAGCATATTTCTCGGTCGTACTTGAGTTCTTGGATACGGTAGCCAGCGCCACGTCGATGTATTCCGTTAGCTTGGTGTAGTCCTGTTTCAGCTTGCTGCGTTCGCTCTCCGTAAGCAAAGAAGCTTGATCGTCCACCTTGAACGTGCGAGTCTCGGCGAGGGCGACACCCGGCACCAACGCCATGCAGAGCAGGATCGACAGCAACGCGATGACACTTAAGCGCCTCATGGCGTCACACCTCCTCACGGTCGAAAAGCTTGGGCAGAGGACGCGTCGTGCTCACGTTATAGGTCTTCAGCATGCCAACTGCCGACACCGCCAGACCCACGATGCACACCGCATCGCCGATGTAGTACCAACCATCATTCACAGGAGAGATGAGGACGATGGCGGAGTTCAGTACCACCGTCGCAAGCAGCACAAATATCGCCACCACCGGGTCGAGTCGACCTATGTACTTGCGCCACTTGAGAATCCTCACGCACACCACGATGGCATATATGAGCACCGCCATCGGCAAGGCCAACTTGAGCAGTGAGGATCCCGTGCTCGAGCTCATGATGGTCATGCCCAAGGTCATAGTGCAGAACAGCATGAAAAACACAATTGAGAGCACTTCGCCCACGCGTTTGGCTCCCTTTGCTTCCACACGCTTGCGCCTCCTGACCTTCGCCACCTCTTTCTCGACCGGCGTGCCGTCACCTCCACCCCAACCCTTGTCGTAGGCATGCACTTGTTGCTCGTATTCGCGCTTTGCTCCAAGCCTTATGCCATAGGCCATGAGCAGGGCCGCCACAAGGCTCACGATAGAGGTGACCATCGGCGTGGGCTGAAAGAGCAGCTCCATAATCACAAACAATACCACGCTGATGATAACGCAACCAAAGGCAAATGAGCGCAGGTCCAAAGGCATGTCTGAGACGACCTCGCCCGACTCGCCGTTTATCACCGCATAGGCCACGCGATCGTCTTTGCGCCATGTAAGGAACCACATGGGCAAAAGCATGGAGTGATGTCCCGTGACGACCGTATGCACGGACGAAGTCGAGCCCATGGAGATGCCCGAAGTCCGGTGCAGCTCGTCTCCCATCGCGTTTACGATATCTTCCTCCGCACGAACCCGCGCATCCTCGAGATACAGCTCAGGCGGCACGGAAGTGGCGTCAGCATAGAACCCGGATAGGTAGCCGGGATTGAAGGGCCGCTCCTTTGAGTGGTCAAAGGGAAGGACGCGCGCCGAGATCTCGTCGTCGAGATACTTGCTGCCGTCGAAGGTGACGCCGCGCTCGTACGACTCTTCGACGGTACCGTCTATGCGATAGGTGTTTTCCACGTCGTAGCGCCTGTTGTGCTCTACCGTCTTTGTCCCCGTGAGGTACACCTCGTCAAACTCTGCGTCGTATTGGTAGAACGGCATGTAGATACCGGTGAACTTCTTTATGTACTCGGGATCCCTGAGCTCGCGCGGAAGGTAGCGCACGTGCCGCGCGTAGTCGCTGTAGAGCTCGAGGCACTGCTCCTTGGAGACTTGAAATGGTATGATTCGCTCCACCTCGCTGCTGTCACTTGTCCGCTTCACCATGCTCTGGCCGCCGCAATACGGGCAGAAGCCGATAAGGGAATCTTCCGTCGACTCCAGCTCCGCGCCACAGTTTTGGCAGGTAAAGACGGCCATCTCTCCGTCTGCCACAAATGCCTGCCCACCTGCCTCGGGGCTCTCATCACGAAAGACGAAGTCGTCCGGATCGCACGTGCTGTCGCAGTGGAGACAGCGCATCTTCTGAGACGCCACGTCAAAGACCATGCTTCCGTTGCAGTTCATGCAGTGAAATGCCATTGCTCGCACCTCCCTTGGTAGCCATATGACACAATAGTACTTCCATTCTGGCGTCTCGCCTGTCTTCCCGCCCAGAGGAACCGTGAGCGTCCAGTACCGCGCACAATCGATTGTGAAAATGATGCAGTCAAAAGTGACTTTGCCAGCACGACCGGCAAAAGACGCTTAGGAACCGCCTCGAAAGAACCTTGTCGCAGTAGGATATCGTTCCTCACAGCGTCCCCGACGGAGGAGTCAGAAAGATTTTTATCCAACGAGCCGCGAAAGTGGTAACAAGTTCTGCGCTCGCAGCTAAATGCCCAGTTAGGCTTGCTTGAAAACCGGAATCGTTACCGTTTTATAAAATACAAAGTGGTAACGATTCCGCTTCTGAAAACAGCCTAAGTGCGCGTTTGGCCAGGAGCATGCAACTTGTTACCACATTGCGATAGGATACATGCGATATCCGCACTCGTTTACGCATGGCAACGTCAATACTGCCGTGTATACACTTCAGGATAAATGCACCCCCGCGTACGCTAACCGACCAAAACCGTACACAGTCGAGAGCGTTTCGTTCCAAAATGTGCACATGCGGATTCGCGGAGTTCGTTTGCCGCCTCGATTCCCGAGAAACAACCTCAAGCGCCACCAGCCAGAGAAACCGGACTTACGAGCCCCAAAAGCTTCGCTATATAAGGCCCAACGTACGGAAGCGCTCCGCCGCAGGAACAATTCCCTCTTCGTAGCGTATCCTCAGGAGCCGCTTATGCGATTCCCGTTGTGCCGGCGACATGAGGATTCTCCCGTATGCCTCCTCAGGAATCTCATCCACCAACGCATAGACCGCGTCGAGCTGTATGCGTTGCTCGGCTCGTGCGACGGCAGCTGCCACGTCCGGACTCATACTGTTCATAAGATATTCAAATGGTTTCACAGACCTGCCACGGGAGTCGCCATCGTCGACCAACCGATAGCACGACACGTTCGTCCCGAAGGCGTCTTCTGCTTCCTCTTTTTCGTTGCCCAGACGCCGCTCCGTTAGCGAAGCCGAACGCTTGCTGAAGAGACTGCTTCCATTATCGTAGACCGGAGCAAGACGAGGAGGCTCTCCGCCGCCAAGCAGGAGTCCCCAGTTTCCGTTGTTTCTGTCGGGATTCTTTATGAACGCATCCATCACAAACATGTCCCAGAATCGTTCCGTAACCCCTGCGGTGGTACGCAGCAGATCGACCAAGAAGAGCGAGGAAAGAACGTCTTGCAGGAAGATAACCTCACCGTCTGACGGAGACCCCACGAAGTCCTCTTGGTCATCCGACAAGGTGTTTTTGAGCCGATTGAACTCAACGAGCTGGGAGCCGTTGACGCAAAAATCCTTGCAGGCGCACACGATCTTGCCGCCGTGCCAGCCAAGCATCGTGTCATGCACGGGGATGCCCGCCGCTACGAAATATGCGAACCCAACCATTCAGCAACGGGGCTTGAGGTATAGCTTGGCACATGCTTGCCACGAAGGTCGCGGCCAGAGCGCGGATACTTGGCAATCCACGGCTCCCCATCTATGAGTATGCCTATTTTCTGCCCAGCACGCCCGCCATAGAATCTATAGCTCAGCTCGCTTCCCTCTAAGTTCACAATCGGCGTTGTCATGACGTTCCCTCAATCTGCGTGTTTCTCAGGTATTGGCTTCAATAATACTACC
>CACXZL010000239.1 GCA_902772085.1 uncultured Coriobacteriaceae bacterium
GGGAGAGGTCTCGTCTGCGCCATCGTGCTCTGCGACGCCAACGGCCTCGTCCTCAGTGGTCGAGGAATCTTCTTCTGCCGGCGCGCCCTCATCCTCAGACGTCGTAGCCTCGCCATCTGCATCTGACGTCGCGGCAGCCTGCGTGTCCTCTGAGGCGTCTTCCTCGTCGTATGGCTTGGAGTCATATACGATTTCCGAACCGCGATCGCAGATGAACTCGGCGTCATCCAAGCGTAGGATGCCGGAGTGACAATGAATGCCATCTGCCTTCCACGAGGTGATGACTGCGTGACCATATGAAGACAGGCTCGGCTCCGTGAGCATGTCCTCGGTGCCGATGCGTATGGCCGTATGGTTCGTAGAGCGAACGACGGAATCACGGATGCACACGGAACCGTTTGGAAGGTCGATGGCATATGAAGGGAACGAGCAGACGTCGGAATTGCGTCGGACGTCGATGGAAGGCGACGTGAAGCCGGTGACGCTTCTGGCGACGGTGACGTGCGTGGCGATTGCTCTTTCGCGATAAGCGCGTACGCTCGTGTGCGAAAGGCTCACCGTGCCGGCGTTTATGAAAATCGCGCAGGACCAGTGCGCAGAGATATAGCTATCCTTCGCAAGCAGCTTGCCGCCACGCACCAGGACACCGGCGCGCCGTGCCCTGACAGTCGCATCGGCAAGGCCGACGCGTGATTGCGGTCCGCGCATGGCGATGCCGACGCCCGTGGACGTGATGGTGGAACGCGTGCACATGACACCGCCCGAGTCACATGCGATTCCAACGGAACCATACTTGGTCTTTATCTCGACTCGCTCTATGAACGCGGTGGAAGTAAGTACCTGAATGGGCGCGGTGCGTATGCGTACGGCATAGGGGGCGCCTGATGCACAGATGATATTTCCGTTGCGTATCTTTACATCGGGAGCTTGAATGTCCAAGAATGCTCGGTTGCTTGCGTCGACGCTTCCTTCCAGCTGGGATGCAAGCGTTATCGTATGTCCATCGAGGTCGAGCACCGTATGTGAGACGTTGAAACGCACGCGCTCTCGCAACTTGAGATCGGAAAGTAGAACGATGGTGTTGCCTTCAGTTGCACTTGGTGTCGTCTCGTCGAGCGCCTGCTGTATGTCGT
This sequence comes from uncultured Coriobacteriaceae bacterium, assembly GCA_902772085.1. Classification (GTDB taxonomy): domain Bacteria; phylum Actinomycetota; class Coriobacteriia; order Coriobacteriales; family Atopobiaceae; genus RUG440. Next base: position 1,134 of record CACXZL010000239.1, read on the forward strand.
AGTAGAGCTTGGAGCCGATGCTGGCTACAGCTTCGTGACGCAAATGGCGCGGAGTCTGACTTGCCATATATGCGGCTCCCTTCACATCATGAATGAAATACAAAACCATAGATATGCTTATAATAACTAAACAGGTGCAACACGAGTTCGAAAAAGCGCAGAAGTGTGGCGCAGTTTAAAAGAACATACAAAATCCCCAAACAAGAACTAGCAAAACAACATGTTATCCGGGTCTGTAGTCCTATCCGGACACGGTACTACGCTCATTTGACCTTGGTGCATCGTTGTGGGCGCTTCACCGTATCGCAGGCCATTCTTCGTGCTATACTGCACCATACTTTTGTACGGATGCAAGGAGTGTGTGATGGCAGATAGAATTCCGGTCTATGATGCCGAGGCCATAGAGACCAAATGGCAGGGCGTGTGGGATCGCGAAGAGACGTTCAAGGCGCGTGAGGATTCCACCAGGCCAAAGAAGTACGTCTTGGAGATGTTTCCCTATCCGTCAGGTGACTTACATATGGGACACGCGCGCAACTATACCATCGGCGACGCCATGGCGCGTCAGGCGCGGATGCGGGGATTCGAGGTGCTGCACCCCATGGGCTTCGACGCATTTGGCCTGCCGGCGGAGAACGCTGCAATCAAGAACAAGACCCAGGCGGGCAAGTGGACCTACGCAAACATGGACCAGGCCGTCGCCACGATGAAGCGCATGGGCTTCTCCTACGACTACGACCGTCTGGTGCGCACGTGCGATCCCGACTACTACAAATGGGGCCAGTGGGCCTTTCTCAAGATGTGGGAGAAGGGCCTGGCGTATCGTGCCACGTCTCCTGTGAACTGGTGCCCCAGTTGCAATACCGTGCTTGCAAACGAGCAGGTCGTGGATGGCAAGTGCTGGCGATGCGGCTCGGTGCCGGAGAAACGCGAGCTCTCGCAATGGTATCTGCGCATCACCGACTACGCCCAGGAGCTCCTCGACGACCTCGATCAGCTTGATGGCTGGCCTGAGAACGTCAAGGCCCAGCAGCGCAACTGGATCGGCCGCTCCGAAGGCGCGGAGATCGACTTCGCGCTGGCCGATGCCGACGGCAAGGCGACCGACCGCCTGATCACGGTGTTTACCACCAGGCCCGACACGCTCTATGGCACCACGTTCTTCCTGTTGCCCCCCGAGAGCAAGCTTGCGGCCGAGCTGGTGGAGGGCACCGAGTACGAGCAAGCCTACCAGGAGCTGAAGAAATCCGTGGAGCAGGTGTCTTCCGTGGAGCGCCAGGGCTCGGGTCGTGAGAAGCACGGCGTCTTCACGGGACGTTACGTGATCAACCCGCTCACGGGCAAGCTGCTTCCCATCTGGGTGGCCGACTACATCCTGCTCGACTACGGCACGGGCGCCGTGATGGGCGTACCCTGCGGCGACCAGCGTGACTTCGAGTTCGCGCGCACGTACGGTCTGGACATCCCGCCCATCATTGCGCAGAAGGACGATCCGCTCTATGAGCAGCTGAAGGACCAGCAGGAGATGGTGGTGACCAGCGTCGACTGGGACCAGGCCATGGCGGCCGAGGGATACCTCATCCAGTCCGGTCCCTTCACCGGCATGAAGGGCGGCAAGCACTCCGAGGCCGTCGACGCCATCATAGCCTACCTCGGAGAGCGTGGCATAGGGCGCAAGACGGTGCAGTTCCGCCTGCGCGATTGGCTCATAAGTCGTCAGCGCTACTGGGGCAACCCCATCCCCATGATCCACTGCGACTGTTGCGGTGACGTGCCGGTGCCCTATGAGGACCTGCCGGTGACGCTGCCGGAGGACCTCGACCTGGGTGCCGGGGAGACCTTGGCCGAGTATGCGCCGTTCTTCGAGACGACCTGTCCGAAGTGCGGCAAGCCCGCCAAGCGCATCACCGACACCATGGACACGTTCACGTGCTCGAGCTGGTACTTCTTGCGCTATTGCGATCCGCACAACGCGGAGCTGCCGTTCTCCAAGGAGTCGGTGGACCGGTGGATGCCGGTGGACAACTATATCGGTGGTATCGAGCACGCCATCTTGCACCTGCTGTATTCGCGCTTCTGGACCAAGGTGATGCGCGACCTCGGCATGATCGACCTCGATGAGCCCTTTACCAACCTGCTCTGCCAAGGCATGGTGAAGGACGCCAAAGGTGAGACCATGAGCAAGTCGAAGGGCAACGTCGTGCCGCCGAGTTCGGTCATCGGGCCGTACGGTGCCGACACGATGCGCCTGGCGATCCTCTTCATCGCGCCTTCCGAGAAGGACTTCAACTGGGACGAGGAGGTCGTGGCCGGCGCAAACCGCTTCATCAAGCGCGCGTGGCGCACGGTATGGGGACTGGCCCAGACCGCGTCCGCCGATGCGGCGCTCAAGGTCGGCAGCTTGGATGCGGCTGGCAAGGAGCTCTACCGCCGCATGCACGAGCTGGGTCTGCGCTGCACCTATGACTTCGACCGCTATCAGTTCAACACGGCGATATCGGCCGTGATGGAGCTCGTGAACGACGCGAACGCCTACCTCAACAATGTTCCCGCGCAGAAGCGCGATGCGGCGCTATGCTTCTGCGTCGCTCGTTGCATCGTGGCTATGCTGAGCCCGATCATCCCTCACTGGGGCGAGGAACTCTATCACGAGGCGCTCGGTCTGACGGGTTCTGCCTACGACGAGCCGTGGCCCACGTTTGACGAGGAGGCGGCCAAGGCGTCCACGGTTCAGATCGCCGTGCAGCTCATGGGCAAGGTGCGCGGTCGCATCGACGTCCCCGCCGACGCGACGAAGGACGAGCTCGAGGCCGCTGCAAAGGAGGCGCTGGCAGACGTCCTTGAGGGCAAGACCGTGCGCAAGGTCGTCGTCGTGCCCGGACGCCTCGTAAACATCGTCGCAAACTAGCCTTGCCGCCTGGGTGATGTAGCTGAAAAAGGCGCCGGCTCAATC
>CACXZL010000240.1 GCA_902772085.1 uncultured Coriobacteriaceae bacterium
GCTCGACGAGCTTGGGGATCGCGAGTTGACGAGGTTGTTTTCTTCGCTTGATGGAATCAGAGCCTCGAGTGGGCTTAAGGCGTCTACGCTGTCGGCCATCTTTGATGGGGCGGTCGCAGCCGAAGAGACACCGACTTTTGGCGCGTCGCCCGAGATCAGGCTCGTGGACGAGGAACAAGAGGCTCGGGTGGCTGATCGTATGCGGACGTTGCATGAGCCGGCTGTGGCAAGCGTTGCGATGCCCGCGCGGGGCGGCACGACAACGCCTGATGCCGTGGCGGATGCGCTGGGGGTGGCGCCGACAACGGTGGCGGCTGCAGGCAGGGCGACCGTTTCTGGAGTGGACGCGGAGCCGAGCGTCGTTGACGCGACGACGCCTCAGCATCCGCTGGAAGACGGTGCTTCGGACGTGCTCGAGGCCACGGCTCCGCGCCGCCCGGTACGCCAGGCCGAGCGCGTGGACGTTGGACCTGGACGAACGGCCTCCGCTCGTCCTGTCGCCCCCGTTGATGGCCGTTCCGTTCAGACGCGACGTCGCGCTTCTGCGCCGGAGGCGTCCGCGCGCAAGCGCAAGAGGGGCTTTCACCTGCGTGTCGCTGCGGCGTTTCTTGCCGTGGCGCTGATTCTGGGAGGCGGCATCGCCTATACCATGCCAGCGTCAAACGTCGAGGTGGCGCTGGGCGAGTCCAAGGTGACGCTGGGCGTGAACGTCTTTGGCGTGACGGTCTCGGCAAAGGCGGACGGCAGCGACGCCAAGGAGACGCTGAAGAAGATCGAAGTACACAACATGCGACTCGAGGACTCCATGGAGCGGCTACTCAGCGCCTACGAGGAGGATCATGGTCCCAACTCCGTGCAGGTGACGATGCAGGACCGAAACAGTGGGGAAAGCATGGCGCTGAACGGCGAGACGCAGCGCGTGCTCGACCATTACGAGCAGCGCTGGCAGCAGGATCAGCCCGCACAAGGCGCGGGGGAGACCCAGCCTCAGGAGCAGGCCCAGCAGCCCGAGCCGAGCCAGCGGCAGTCCGACTCTGGCCAGTCTGGCCAGCAATCCGACGGCGGGCAGCCGCAAGAGCAGCAGCCTAGCGAGCAGGACCAGCCGCAGGACCAGCCAGCCAAGCAGCCCGAGCCAAGCGAAGGCCAGCAAAGCGAGGAGCCGCAGTCATCCGATCAAGCGCCGCAGGGGCAGCAAGGCGGCGAGCCCTCTCAGGCTCAGGAGGCATCCCAGCCGCAAGAGCCTCAGGCGGACTAGCTCTTTGTGGGCGCCTATGATGACAAGCCTCCGCTCGATTTCATACGGGTTGTGCCGCTGGCGTTAAGTCACTGAAAACGGGGCGGCCGCCGAAAGGATAGTCCCTTCGACGGCCGCCCCGTGTGCATGCGATCGCCCTGACTTCTATATGGGCATCTCAGGGGTCTCCGTATCGCTTCTTTGCAGGCCGCTGAGCCTGTGCAAAAATGCGGCCATGTCTTGCCGGGCTATGGGGCTGAGTCCGCGGAACTCGCGCTGGTTTCCGACTTGCCATCCCACGGAAATCCCAGTTTGCGCGAGCCACCACACCTCTACGTGGTGGTTGTATGGATTGGAGCCATCGACATCGCAAAACATGGTGCGTGAGGCGCTGCTGGCGGTCCACGAGCTCGAGGCCTCGCCTAGCCCTTCCGCCTCTGCCAGGCGAAACAAAAACGCCGCCATATCTTGTCGGGCCACCGTGCCGTAGGGCCGGAACTGCTTCCTACCGCCTCCGAGGTCCCAGCCCTTGCTGATGCCCGTCGAGGCCAGCCACCATATTTCCTTGGCGTGGTCCGTCTGCTCGGTCACGTCCTCAAAGACCGTCGTGTTTTGCGGCTCCCAACCGCTCTTTACCAAGCCCCAGTGCTCTGCCAAGCGATACAGAAACGCCGCCATGTCGGCACGTGCGATGGGGCTGTTTGGTCGAAACGTGCCGTCGGGGAATCCCTTGGTGATGCCCATGGAGGCAAGCCAGAGCACGTCGCCCTCGTGGGCGATGCCTTGGATGTCTGGGAAGGACGTTTCCGCCAGGGCATTCAAAGCCGTGGCGGTTTGGGCGGACTCGGGTGCGTCCTTGACCGTCCCCGCGCCATTGGAGGCAATCGCAGGCGTTGTGGTAAACGCCAGCGAAAAGACCGCAAAGGCGAGTGCACAGATCGCCGTGCCGATACGTACGTGCTTGTTCATCGTTCATCACTCCTTGTATCGTTTCCCAAGGGTGTCCCCTTCGGCAAACCGGAGGGGCACGCTTCCTTTAGACTGATATGTAGCAGTATAACGGCAGAAGGCGTTCTCTTCCACGAGCGTTTGTTCTCCGTTCATCCTTGAGCGCGTCCACCTACCGATGTGCGGTTTCACCAGCTGCGCGCTGCGGATAATATGATTGCAAGTATATTTCGACTGAGAGGAGATGTTTTCGATGGCTTTTCCCGAGGGCTTCCTGTGGGGCGGTGCGACGGCGGCAAACCAGTACGAGGGTGCGTGGGACGTAGACGGCAAGGGTGCTAGCATTGACGACCACCTGCGTGGCGGCGACGGCATCCACGGCATTCCGCGCCAGATCGACGAGGTCTTCGACCCCGACGCACTGTATCCCAGCTGGGAAGCGACCGACTTCTATCATCACTACGAAGAGGACATCGCGCTCTTTGCCGAGATGGGCTGGAACGTCTTCCGTATGTCCATCAACTGGTCGCGCGTCTTCGCAAACGGCGACGGCGAGCCGCTCGAGGCCGGCCTCGAGTTCTACGACAAGGTCTTCGACTGCTGCGCCGAGCATGGCATCAAGCCGCTCGTGACGCTCTCCCACTATGAGATTCCGTACAGCTTGGTCGAGCGCTTCAACGGCTGGGCGAGCCGCGAGCTCATCGACATCTTCTTCAACTACGCCAAGACCGTGATCGACCGCTATCACGACAAGGTCAAGTACTGGCTCACGTTCAACGAAAACAACCTCGGTTGGTCAGACATGGGCACGATGCTCTCCACGTCCATGCTCAAGGGCTTCACCGGTACGGCCGAGGAGATTCACACCTCTGCCCAGGACCGCGTGAACGCGCTGCACTACCAGTTCGTGGCCGCTGCCAAGACGATCAAGTACGTCCACGAGAACTATCCCGACCTCATGATGGGCAACATGGACTGCTTCATCCTGAGCTACGCCGCCACGTGCGACCCCGCCGACGTGCTGCTGAACCAGCAAAACATGCGCAAGTCCAACTGGTACGCCTCCGACGTCCAGGCTCGCGGCAAGTATCCGCGCTACGCCAAGGCCCTCTGGAAGGAGTGGGGCGCCGCTCCCGACATCCAGCCGGGCGACGAGGAGCTGCTGGCCGAGGGCAAGATCGACTTCTACAGCTTCAGCTACTACATGTCAAACACCGTGACCACGCATGAAGGCGCCGAGCAGACCGCCGGAAACATGAGCTTCGGTGGCAAGAACCCCTACCTCAAGGCGAGCGACTGGGGCTGGCAGATCGACTCAACCGGCCTGCGCATCGCGCTCAACGAGATCTACGACCGCTACGAGATTCCTCTGATGGTCGTGGAGAACGGCTTCGGCGCGCTGGACGAGGTCGTTGTCGAGGACGGCGTGGAGCGCATCCACGACCCGTACCGCATCGACTACCTGCGTGCGCACGTGGCCGACATGGGCAAGGCCATCGACGACGGCGTAGACCTCATCGGCTACACCTGGTGGGGTCCCATCGACGTTGTCTCCGCCGGCACGGGCGAGATGCGCAAGCGCTACGGCTTCATCTACGTAGACAAGCACGACGACGGCACCGGCGACCTGCACCGTGCGCGCAAGGACTCGTTCTACTATTACCAGAAGGTTATCAAGTCCAACGGAGAAGACCTGGACTAAGCCTATCTACCTGCGGAAACTTTGAGTTTGGGGCCGTTGTATTCGGTGGTTGATACGAATGTGGTATAAATCGTGCAGCCGAGAAAACAGCGGCCCCTTCCTATGCTGCGGAGGCATGGGATGGGGTGCTTGGCAACTTGGCATCCCGATGGCGAGCGACACCATTTCCCTGTTCGGTGTCACGGGGACGGAGGCAATGACGCGCGGCCCTGCTTCTCCGTTCTTCGGCGTTTTTTATTCCGCAGGGCGCTCTGGCGGATTCTGTGCAACTACGTGTTTGCCTATTACATAAAATATATGACTTCCTATGTCAGGAGAACACGCCGTGGGTTATCAGTCGGTTCTTGCCGGGTTTTCGTATCGCGTCTCGCAGAGCAGAGAGCTACGCCTACGTAGCAATCGCGTGCGTTTGCCAAAAACCTGACCAATTTGAGAAACAATTGGAAAGAATGTTTGAATCTTGAATGGTATAAACTGGAATATCTATATGATAAGAGTTGGAAGTGGGTGCGGGCATCGGGTCAATGGCGTGCGAGCTTTACTGCCTTACGTGCAAGGCCGGTACATGAAATCAATACCTTATGCGAAGCCCACTGCCTGCTTGAGTGACGTGTTCTAGTTCGAAGTTGCTTGTATGAATCGGCATGTGGAGGGGAGCGAGCAAAATGAACGAGAGAAAACACCCTAACGTCATATGCTCAAAGAAGAACGCTTGGCTTGCATTGTTGCTTGTGTGCATCGTCTGCACGGTGTGCGCGCTGGCTACGGCTATGCCCCCAACGGCGATCGCCCAGGACGCCGCCGCCCAGGACGCCGCCGAGCAAGAGCCCGTCGCCCAGGACGCCGTCGCCCAGGACGCCGCCGCCCAGGGCCAGCCAGACGAGCAATCGCCTGCGGCCGACGCCCAAGAACCCTCCTCGAAGGTCGTGCGCGTGGGATGGTACGAGTCGGCCTTCCATAGCACCGACCAGTTCGGCAGGCGCTCTGGCTATGGATACGAGTACCAGCAGCGCGTCGCCATCTATACCGGCTGGACCTACGAATACGTGGAAGGCAGCTGGTCGGAGCTCTTCGAGAAGCTGGTCAACGGGGAGATCGACCTGCTCAGCGACGTGTCGTACACCCCGGAACGCGCCGAGAAGGTCTTGTATTCGTCCGAGGCGATGGGCTCGGAGGGCTACCATGTCTTCATCTCGCCCACAAACACCGAAATCCGTCCCGATGACTTCTCCACCATGGACAACAAGCGCATCGGCGTGAACAAAAACAGCATCCAAGAAGAGCTCTTCAAGGACTGGGCGGAGAAGCACGACGTGCATCCCGAGATCGTGGAGCTGACGGTGAAGACGCCCGAGATGTTGGAGATGCTTGCTGCGGGCGAGGTGGACGCGCTGGTGACGCTCGACACGTATGGCAATTCCGCTGACGTGGTGCCCGTGTGCAAGATAGGATACGCGGAGTCGTTCTTTGGCATAGCCAAGAACCGTCCCGACGTCAAGCGCGAGCTCGATATAGCCATGAACCGCATCCTTGAGGAGAACCGCGACTACAACCTGCAGATGGCCGAGAAGTTCAACAGGGCAAGTGCGGTGAACCGCTTCCTCACGGACGAGGAGCAGCGTTGGCTCTCCGGCCACGGTGCCATCCGCGTGGGGTATCGTGACGACTTCCTTCCCTTCAGCGACCAAGACGACGGCGGAAAGCTCGTGGGCGCCCTTCTTGACTACATAACGAACGCAGAGCACGCCGAGAAGAACGCGCAGCTCGACTTCGAGACCCGTGCGTTCAAGACGACCGAAGCCGCCTTGCAGGCGCTGAAAAACAACGAGATCGACTGCGTGTTTCCCATAAACCTGAGCGCCTATGACGGCGAGCAGATGGGCATCATCGTCACGGACCCCTTCGTGAGCACGGAGCTATACGCCGCCGTGCGCGCGGCTGACCACCAGGGCATCTCGCCCGACAACGCGATGACGGTGGCCGTTCTCGCAGGTCACCTGAGCCACGCGACCTTCATTAAGGACCACTTCCCAAACTGGACGCTCAAGTACTACGACAGCAATTCAGAGAGCTTCAAGGCGGTGGCGTCCGGTGAGGTGGACTGCACCTTGGTGAGCAACTACCGCATAAACCGCGTGAAGGACCTCTGCGACGAGAACGGGCTCGCCACGCTCGCCACCGGTGCGACCATGGACTTGAGCTTCGCCACGCGCCGTGAGGACGATTGCCTGTACTCGATCCTAAACAAAGTCACGCGTTACGTTCCCAGCACCGCCATCAACTCCTCGCTGACGTACTACGGCTTCCGCGACGAGAAGGTCTCCTTCGGGGAGTTCCTCAAGGACAACCTGGCCACCGTCGTCGCCACCGCCGCCGTCATCGTCGCGGTCATCCTCGCGCTGGTGCTCAAGAACGTGCGTGCGGAGGCGAGGGCCGCCGAGGGAAACAAGATCATCTCCGAGGCGGAGCGCGACCCGCTGACCGGCCTGTACAACTGGAACTTCTTCCTCGTGTACGCAAACAAGATCCATCGCGAGCAGCCGCACAAGCCCATGGACGCCGTCGTCATAGACATCGACCGCTTCCATTCCGTGAACGCGCTTCACGGCCGCGAATTCGGCGACCGCGTGCTGCGCGAGCTGGGCAAGGAGATTCAGGAATTCATCGAGGGTACGGACGGCATCGCGAGTCGCTTCGAGTCGGACCGCTTCGACATCTTTGGCGACCACAGGGACGAATGGCGTTCGCCGCTCGTGCGTTTCCAGAAGACGCTCAACGACCGCTTCCATAACGCAAACATCCATCTGCGCATGGGCGTGAAGCCCTGGCAGGAGGGCGTCGACCCCGTCCTGCAGTTCGACCATGCCCGCACCGCGTGCAACAAGAAACGCAGCAACTTCGGCGGACAGCTCGTCGTCTACGACGCCGCCATGGGGGAGAGGGAGGAGCGCGACCAGCTGCTGCTCAACGACTTGGGCCGCGCACTCGAAAACCACGAGTTCGAGGTGTTTTACCAGCCGAAGTACAACGTCCAGGTCGCAGAGCCCGAGCTCTCGAGCGCCGAGGCCCTCGTGCGCTGGCGCCATCCAGAGCTGGGACTGATCTCCCCGGGCGAGTTCATCCCCCTCTTTGAGAGCAGCGGGCAGATCAGCGTGCTTGATAAATATGTCTGGAAA
>CACXZL010000241.1 GCA_902772085.1 uncultured Coriobacteriaceae bacterium
ACGGAACGAAACTTCCTATCATAAACATCATAGGATCTTTTAATCCCGATGCCAAAATGCGAGTTCTCCTGATGAGTCACTGGGACAGCCGCCCTTTTGCCGACAACGACCCGGATCTATCCAAGCGCAAACAACCGGTGATGGGTGCCAACGATGGCGCCTCAGGAGTGGGAATACTACTCGAATTGGCACGACTTTGTAGCGAAAAACTTCCACAGGTCGGTATCGACATCTTCCTGACCGATGCCGAAGATTATGGCGCACCAGAAGATTGGAGTGGGTCCCACGACGAAAAGTGGTGGGCTCTGGGCACCCAGATGTGGTGCAAGCAAGCTGCCAAGGAAGGCTATCGTGCCCAATATGGCATCCTTCTTGATATGGTTGGTTCTGCCAACGCAACCTTCTACCGCGAATACTACAGTGAGCGTTACGCCGGTTCGTTCGTCAACGAAATCTGGCAAAACGCTGCACGTCTTGGCTATGGCGACCTCTTCATCAACCAAGGTGGTGGTGGTGTCACCGACGACCACGTCTTCGTCAACCGCATGCTCCAAATCCCTTGTGTCGACATCATCGATACGCGCACCGACACCGACGGCACCTTCTGCCCGGAATGGCACACCACCCACGATACAATCGACAACATCTCACGTGAGACGCTCCAGCAGAGCCGTCAGCTTCGCGCCATGGCACGCTCCGTCGAGCGCCAGATCACGCGCAACCTCCAGGACATGCGCGACAACGATCGCGAGGCGTACGAGAAGTTCTTCGAGAACTTCGGTCGTGGCCTCAAGTTTGGCATCTACAACACCTATGGCTCCAAGGCCGACCCCCTGGCCGACCTGCTCCTTTTCTGGTCTGCCCGTGAGAAGAAGATGGTGACCTTCGCCGAGTACGTGGCGGCCATGCCCGAGGGCCAGGAGACCATCTACTACGTGGCGGGCGACTCGCGCGACCGCCTGGAGAAGATGCCCATCGTGCGTACCGTGCTCGACAAGGGCTACGACGTGCTGCTGTGCACGCAGGACGTAGACGAGTTCACGTTCCAGGCCATGCATGCCTACCATGCCGCGGCGGTGGCCGGCGATTCCGAGAACGAGGGCAAGGACGCCCGCGACATCGAGCTGAAGAACGTCACCTCGGGAGACCTTGACCTGGCGAGCGAGGAGGAGAAGGAAGCCGCCGAGAAGGCCACGACCGAGCACGAGGACTTGTTTAGCGCGCTGGCCGGCAAGCTCGGCGACAAGGTCGAGAAGGTCGTCGCTGCGGCGAACCCCACCGACGCTCCCGCGCGCATCACCACCGAGGGACCCCTGTCGCTCGAGATGGAGCGAGTGCTCTCGCAGGCGCCGGAGGGCATGGAGGCTCCCCACAGTCGTCGCATCCTGGAGATCAACGCTACCCATCCTGTGTTTGAGAAGCTGGTTGCCGCCCAGGAGGCGGGAGACGAGGACAAGCTCGCGCTGTACGCGAGCCTGCTGTATGACCAGGCGCTGCTGGTGGAGGGCATGAGCGTGGAGGACCCCGTGGCCTTCGCGCAGAACGTGTGCTCCTTGATGTAGAGCGCGCGCCCTCGCGTCGTCTGTACCGTGCTCAAACAGCGCTTACGCGAACTGCGCGCGGTACAGACGACGCGAGGGCGCTCCATCGAGGGCACTGGACGTTAGAGTGGTTTATTGGTTTGTGCGCACTTCGTGCGCGCTTTGGAAGGGCTGCGCCGTGCTCAAACAGCTCGCTGCGCGAGAACTGCGCGCGGCACAGACAATGGTCGCCCCCTCCATCGAGGGCGCTGACGCAGTCCCTAAGGAATTGCCGCCTAACGCGAGGAGCGCTTGTTTTTGTACATGAGGGCATCGGCTCGAGCCAAGACCGAAGCGATGTTCTTGTCCTCACCAGGTCTATAGTGCGCAACGCCGCAAGCGATCGACACGTCTTCGTGCTTCTCTTCGGCCATGGCGTCCAGCTCATTTGCCGCATCCATCACGAGTACCGCGAACTCGTCGCCGCCCACACGATAAAAGCGCGCGTCAACGCCCGCGAATGCCATCCCAATCGCTGCGACTGCGTCCTTGAGCAACGCGTCTCCCGCCTCGTGGCCATACGTGTCGTTTTTGGTCTTTAGGCCGTTCACATCTAGCATCGCGAGCGCAAACTCGATTTTCTCACCTGCTGCTATGCGTTCGTCGAACTGTGCTGAGTCCTCCTTGAAGGCCTTCTTGTTCAAGAAACCCGTCAAATAGCTACGCCATACGGTTTCAGTTCACGCCCCCAGCCCCTACGCCAGCCAGAAACCGGCTCTGCGCTCGCTTTGTGAGTCGCCGCTTGCAGGCAAGCGCTGGGGCTAGGTGTGTGAACGGTAACGCCATACGCGCGTCTTCGCGTAATTTGACTCTCTTAGGCATATACTGTGATTCGTTATATCAGCATTTCGTTTTCACCATCACTTCGGGAGGAGTGCGCATGGGCACCATCTTTGTGATCGAGGACGACTGTTCCCTGTGCAGAGAGCTTGCGCACGTCCTCATGCTCGACGGCTACGAGCCGTGCGTTTGCAGTGACTTCGCGACGGCGGCAGACGAGGCGCTCGCCAAGCGTTGCGACCTCATCATTCTGGATCTGCGGTTGCCGGACATGGACGGCCTGGATCTCTGCCGCTCCATCCGCAAATCGAGTGACGTTCCCATTCTGGTGCTCACGTCTTCCGATGACGAGTTCGACGAGATCATGAGCATGAAGCTGGGAGCTGACGACTATGTGACGAAGCCATATCGGCCCGCCGTGCTCCTCGCGCACGTGGCTCGACTGCTCCAACGCGCACACAAGAACGACGGCACGTTCATCGAGCATGCGGGTGTCGCCCTCGACGTGGCGCGTGCCAACGTGATGTATGGCGACAGGAGCACCGGTCTTTCGCGCAACGAGACGTGCATCCTTGCCGCACTTATACGGTCGCGTGGCGATATCGTGTCGCGCCAAGAACTCATGAGCGAGCTGTGGGAGACCGATCAGTTCGTGGACGACAACACGCTGACGGTCAACGTGAACCGGCTTCGTCGTTCGCTGGTCGAATTGGGTGCGCCGACCGACGTCGTGAAGACGCATCGCGGTCGGGGGTACTCGCTGTGAGCTTGTTCGAGTACGTGCGCTCAAAAGTCCCCTCGCTGTGCTTCGCTGCAATCGGCGTCGTCTCCGCGTGCGGCATCGCCGCCGTATGCGGTTGTTCATGCGATGCTGTCTGCCTCATGCTGGTGGCCCTTGTTGTATGCGGCGCGTGTGCGTGTGCGATCGACTTCACGCGCTCGAGAGGCTTCTATGGCGAGATAAAGGAGCTGGGTGACGCGCTTGAGCGCCCGTATCAGCTGCACTCGCTCATGTCCGAGCCGTTCTTGCCCGACCAGGCTCTCGTGTATCGTGCGTTGAAGGTCATGGGCGTGGCCTCCGCAAGAGAGGTCGCGCGGGCAAACGCGAAGGCCGCCGAGCATCGGGAGTTCGTGGAGGGATGGGTTCACGGCGTGAAGGCGCCCCTTGCCTCGTGCGAGCTCATAGCCGAACGCGTGGCTGAGCCGGAGCACGCGCAACTCGTAGCCGAGCTCGACCGCATAGGGCGCAAGGTCGATGCCGCCCTGTGGTACGCCAGGTCCGACTGCGCACACAACGACTACGTCATTCGCGAAATGCCGCTCGCACACATTCCCCGCCAAGCATGCAGGGAGAACGCGCGGTACCTCATAGGCCAGGGCTGCATCCCCGAGATCGACATCGACGAAGCCGAAACGGTCTTTACCGACAGGAAGCAGGCCGTCTTCATCGTTGCGCAGTTCGTAGAGAACGCCGCCAAATACGGCGCGCGTCACGTGCGGTTCGGCTCCGTGCGTGCCGGGATGGAGGACGGTTCGGGCCGCATCGAACTGCGCGTGGAAGACGATGGCCAAGGCATTCCCGTCGAGGACATAGGCCGCGTCTTCGAACGGGGCTTCACCGGCACGCGCGGTCGTGAAGGAGCGAACTCCACGGGCATGGGGCTCTACCTCGCCGCGCGTCTGTGCGAGCAGCTTGGCCTC
>CACXZL010000242.1 GCA_902772085.1 uncultured Coriobacteriaceae bacterium
GCGTTCTACAGCTGCGGGTGCGACTCGAGGGCTCTGTTCGAAGGCCGGAAGGTCTCTCGGAGCGAGGGCTGGGACAGGAACCTCAACAAGTACAATGTGCTCCAGCTCGACATGGCGGAGATCGTGAGGTCGTCGCAGAGGCTCGATGTGGAGGCGGAGGTCGCGAGGCTGGTCCTGCCCGAGCTCCGTGCGCTGGTCCCCGACGCGGGCGCGCGTGACGAGGGGCACCCGAACGAGCTGACGTCCGCCCTGTGGGACGTCGTCAAGGGCACCGGGAGCAAGTTCGTCTTCGTGATCGACGAGTGGGACGCACCCTACCGGCTGGCCCAGGGGCAGAGGGCAGCGCAGGACGCCTACGCCGAGTGGCTGAGGGCGCTCTTCAAGAGCAACACGTTCACTCCGGTGGTGGTGGCCGGCGCCTACATGACGGGCATCCTGCCCATAAAGAAGTACGCCCACCAGAGCGCCGTGTCGGACTTCCGCGAGTACACGATGGTGAGGCCGGGGGCCTACGTGCCCTACGTGGGCTTCACCGAGGCGGAGGTGGAGGGGCTCTGCGAGAAGCACGGCCTCGACCTCGCGGACGTGAGGCGCTGGTACGACGGCTACGACCTGCCCGCCTTCAGGCCCAAGGCCCGCGAGCCGAGGTACCTGGCCGTCTACGCCCCCTACTCGGTGATGCAGGCGTGCGAGGAGGGCGAGACGGGATCCTACTGGCCCTCCACGGAGACCTACGAGGAGCTGCGCCGCTACATCGACATGGACTTCGGCGGACTGCAGGGGGACATCCTGCGCGCCATAGGCGGCGAGGAGCTGCGGGTGGACCCCGGGACGTTCAACAACGACATGGCCTCCGTCGGCAGCCGCGACGACGCGCTCACGCTGCTCGTGCACCTGGGCTACCTGTGCTACGACCGCTCGACCGGCAGGGCCCGCGTGCCCAACGAGGAGGTCCGCGGCGAGCTGAGGCGCGCCGTGGGCAGGAGCCGCCACGACGGCGTCGCACGCGTCATACGCGACTCCATGCGGCTCGTGGAGGACGTGCTGGCCCGCGACGAGGAGGCCGTGGCAGCCGCGATCGGACGCGCCCACGACGCGGCGTGCGCGCCGATCCACTACAACGGCGAGCAGGCCCTTCGCGCGGTGGTCAAGGCCGCGCTCGTCGCGGCCGCCGACGACTGGGCCTGCGTGGACGAGCTGCCCTCGGGCCGCGGCTACGCCGACGTGGCCTACCTGCCCCGCCGCGGCTCGGGAAGGCCGGCCCTTCTCGTGGAGCTCAAGTGGGACGACCCCGTGCGGGCCGCCGTCGACCAGGTGCTCGACCGCGACTACCCGCAGGTCCTGCGCGACCTGGACGTGCCGGTCCTGCTCGTCGCCGTGACCTACGACTCCAAGACCAAAGAGCACACCTGCCGCATCATGGAGGCATGACGCGACGGCCAGGCAGCTCCTCTCGGCCAAGACGCGCGCATGAACGCAGGAGCACCGCCCACCAGCATATACTCGCGATGGCGACCTTGCGGGCTGCTTTGGAGACTACGTGCTCCTCGTGATGACCTCTGTTTCCGAAATGGCCCGTATTGAACTGAGCCATGGAGCAGGGGGGCAGGTTCGTCGTTCCATCTGGGAGCGAAAATCCGCCCCCTGCTCCAGTAGCGCGTTAGGAGTATCGCGGCGTGAGGCGGGACCGCCCTCGTTTTTTCGGCGCCAAACCACGGCCACGCATCGTAGGAGTCTCCGCTGGCGCGTGCGTCTTCCACCTCCGCGCCCCTCCCCCATGGGGGAGGGGTAAGGTCTTACACCACTTTTCGGGGGCCACTGCCCAAGAGCAGGCGGCGCTCGGGCATGCCTAGCGCGAAGCCAGGTGGCCTGCCATCCTTGAAGACACCGTATAGGAGTTGGAAAAGTTAGAATTTGTTAACAAAGACTGCCTCTAGTTGCTGTAAGCTAACTCTTAAGTTAACCATCATAAACTAAGGGAGGACTCATGAATGCGACCGTCGTTCGTTATCTGCTGGGAGGCGCCGTTCTGGGCCAAGTCGTGCCAAGGATTCTGACCAGTGACGCAGCCAAACGGTGCTACGTGAAGGGCATCGCCGCCGGCATGCGTGCAAAGAGCGCATATCTGGACCTTGTGGAGCAGGCACGCGCCGAGGTGGGCGACATGGTAGCCGAGGCGACCTTCATAAACACAAAGGCAGCTGAGGCATCCGAGGCGGAGTAGCGTACCCCATGCAATACACCATAGAGCACGAGGTCCCTGGCCGCATGCGCATTCGCCTGAACGGTGCGATACGCATGAAGGACGTGGACCCGCTTTCAAAGGTCTTGTCTGATTATCCCGCCATCACCAAGGCTACGGTATACCCCCGCATCGGGTCGGTCGCCCTCGTGTATGGCACGTTGGAGGCGGATGCCGCGCGGGTTCGCGTGCTGGCTTTCCTGGACGAAGTCGACGCGGCAAAGCTCGACGCGGCGCGCTCCGACTACACATACGCCTTGGGGACTCGCACCCATGACCTTGCGCTGGACGTGGCAGCTCTCGTGGGCGGATTTCTAGCCAGGCGCATCCTGCTACCCGCTCCTTTCGACCTAATCTATGCCGTGTGGCAGTATCGGAAGTTCTTGTTTGCGGCGATAAGGTCGCTTGCGGGAGGACGGCTCGGCGTGCCCACGCTCGACGCCGCGGCGATAGCTGCCGCGTTTGCTCAGGGCGATACGCGCACGGCAAGCGAGACCATGTTTTTGCTGGAAGTGGGCGAGTCGCTGGAAGACTACACGCGCGCACGTTCCGAAAACGAGCTCATATACTCGCTGCTCGCCGTGCCCGAACTCGCCGCACGCATCGAACGTGGCCAGGAAGTCTCCGTCCCCGCAACCGAGCTCGCCGAGGGCGACCTCATCGTGGTGCGCACCGGCCAGCCCGTACCCATAGACGGAACGGTGACCGAGGGGACGGCCATGGTAAACCAAGCCGCACTCACGGGAGAGCCGCTGCCTGTGGAACGAGCAGAAGGCGACTCGGTGTATGCGGGAACGGCCGTGGACGAGGGCGAGATATACGTTCGCGTGTCGAAGCCCGCCGACAAGACCCGTCTGCGCTCGATCGTCTCGCTCGTCGAACAATCAGGCGGGCAACGCAGCGAGTCCGAGGAGCGCCGCGAGCGTCTGGCAAACGGCATCGTGCCGTGGAACTTCCTGCTCGCGGCGATCGTGGCGGGAGTGACGCGCAACCCAACCAAGATAGCGGCAAGCCTCATGGTGGACTACTCGTGCGCGCTCAAGCTCACGGGGTCGGTGTCGGTCCTCTCGGCGATGAGCGAAGGCGCGCGGCATGGCTTCACGGTGAAGGGTTCGCGATACTTCGAGGAGATCGCCCAAGCGGATACCATCGTGTTTGACAAGACCGGCACGCTTACCGAGGCGGTGCCACGCGTGCTGAAGGTCATGGCGTTCAACGGATACCGGCGCGACCAGGTGCTGCGGCTCTCCGCCTGCCTGGAGGAGCACTACCCGCACCCCGTGGCCCGCGCCGTCGTGAGGGCTGCCGCTCAGAAAAAACTCAAGCACCGCGAACGCCACGCCAAGGTGGAGTACGTGGTCGCGCACGGCCTCGTTTCGTCGCTCGACGGCATGCGTGTGGTGCTGGGCTCGCGCCATTTCGTCATGGGAGACGAGCACGTGCAGGTGTCTGATGCGGAGCGGGAAGAGATCCGCAACGAGATGGAGGGTCTCTCGGCGCTCTATCTGGCTGTCGACGGCGAGCTGAAGGGTGTCATAGGCATCGAAGACCCGCTAAAGGAAGGCGCGGCCGAGGCGGTACGCGACCTTCGCGCGTTGGGATTCGAGCACATCGTCATGCTCACGGGAGACAACGAGCAGTCGGCGAGGCGCGTGGCGCAGGCGGCGAGCATCAGCGAGTGGCAGGCGGACATGCTCCCCGAGGACAAGCACAGCTACGTGCGCAAACTCCGACGGGAGGGCAGGCGCGTGGTGATGGTGGGAGACGGCGTCAACGACTCCCCCGCCTTGCGCGAGGCAAACGTAGGCGTGGCCA
>CACXZL010000243.1 GCA_902772085.1 uncultured Coriobacteriaceae bacterium
ATACGATATTACCATTTGCATGATGCCGTGAAGCGCTGAACAATAAGGGCAAGTAAAAGCGCGACCGAAGGAGCACGCCATGATCCAGACCGAGAACCTTCCGCTCGTCACCGAATGGGACAAGACCTTCCCCAAGAGCGACCTCGTGAGCCATGAGAAAGTCACCTTCCCCAACCGCTACGGCATCACACTGGCAGCCGACCTGTACACCCCCAAGGACGCCGTGGGCAAGCTCGCCGCCATCGCCGTATGCGGGCCTTTTGGCGCGGTGAAGGAGCAGTGCTCGGGCCTCTACGCCCAGACGCTCGCCGAGCGAGGATTCGTAACGCTCGCCTTCGACCCGAGCTTCACCGGCGAGAGCGGCGGCCAGCCCCGCTACATGGCCTCTCCCGACATCAATACCGAGGACTTCATGGCCGCCGTGGACTTCCTGAGCCTGCATGAGCGCGTGGACGCAGAGCGCGTCGGCATCTGCGGCATCTGCGGATGGGGCGGCATGGCGCTCAACGCCGCAGCGCTCGACACGCGCGTGAAGGCGACGGTGGTCTCCACCATGTACGACATGACCCGCGTGAACGCGAACGGCTACTTCGACGCCGAGGACAGCGAGGAGGCGCGCCACGCGAAGCGCGAGGCTCTGTGCGCCCAGCGCCTGGCAGACCTGCAGGCCGGCGCATATGCGCTCGGTGGCGGCGTGGTCTACCCTCTGCCCGAGGATGCGCCCTTGTTTGTGGCCGACTACCACGACTACTACAAGACGCAGCGCGGCTATCACCCGCGCTCGCTCAACTCCAACGGCGGCTGGAACGTCATCGGCTGCCAGTCCTTCATGAACCAGCCCATCCTGCGCTACTCCAACGAGATCCGCTCGGCCGTGCTCGTCATGCACGGGGAAGCGGCCCACAGCTGCTACTTCGGTCGCGACGCCTACGCGCACATGGTCGACGGAAACGCCTACGCCGAAAACAAGGAGCTGCTCATCATCCCAGGCGCAACGCACACCGACCTCTACGACGGCGGCGAGAACGACGCCATCCCCTGGGGCAAGCTTGAGGACTTCTATCGACAGAACCTGTAGAGACGACAAATGGGAGCTGCATTGAGCAGGCGTTCCTTCATGCGGCTGGGTGGAGCGGGCGGTCGCCGCAGGCAAGATACGCTCGCTGGGGCTTTCCAACTGGTACATCGAGGAGCTAGAATCGTTCCTGCCGCAGGTGGAGACCGTGCCCGCGCTCGTGCAGAACGAGATTCATCCCTACTACCAGGAACGAGACGTCGTTCCCTACATCCAGGGCTTGGGAATTGTAACCGAAGGCTGGTACCCGCTGGGCGGACGGGGCTACAATGCCGAGCTGCTCGCAGACCCCGAGCTCGCCTCTATCGCCCATGCGCATGACGTATCGGTGCCACAGGTAATCCTGCGCTGGAACCGACAGCGAAACATCGTCGTCATCCCCGGCTCATCCAATCCGGAGCACATCGCCGAGGACCTGGACATACACGGCTTTTCGCTCACGCACGAGGAGATGGCACGCATCGCCGCGCTCGATCGGGCCGAGAAGCATGACTGGTATTAGCGCTCTGTAGAGCCATCTCGCCTCAAGAACCATGGTTGACAATGGCTCACACGAAGAATAACATTTGTTGTGTAACGTTTGTAACCTATAGATCGAGCGTTCCCGCGCTTCAGAGGAGGGGGTCGGCGGACATGCCCCCGAGCGTCAAATTCACAAAGGAGGAGATCGTCGAGGCCGCCCTTCGCGTGACGCGCAAGGAGGGCATCGGGTCGCTCACGGCCCGCTCGCTCGCATCCGAGCTCGGCGCGTCGACGCGACCGATGTTCACGTACTTCGAGACGGTGGAGGCGCTCAAGCACGAGGTCCACGAGGCGGCCAAGGGCGTCTATAGGGACTACATCGAGCGCGGGCTCGCCGGTCCCGTCCCCTTCCTCGGCGTCGGGCAATACACCATCCGCTTCGCGCGGGAGGAGCCGGAGCTCTTCAAGCTGTTGTTTCTCCAGAAGCCCGACGGCGCGGACGGCGGGGCCCTCGCCGCTCTCGCGTTCTCCCAAGGCCTCGTGCGTGACTCGCTCATGAGCATCTACAAGATGGACGCCTTCGAGGCGGACAGCTACTACCGCGACCTGTGGCTCGTCGCCTTCAGCTTCTGCACGATGATCGTGACGGACGACAACCCGCTCACGGACGAGCAGATGAGCGCCGTGCTCACTGAGGTCAGCTTGGCCGTCTGCAAGGCCTACAAGGAGATTCCCGGCCTGGCGCGCGGCGACTACGACCGCGACGCGATCTTCCGCGAGCTCACCAGATGAGCCTTCAGGAAGACCCGGCCGTTCGGGCGTGGAAAAGAAGAGAAAGAGACCAACAAGGGCGGGGGATGACATGAGAGCCGTGGTTTCGAGCGACAGTCCGAGGAGCACAGACGGCGAAGCGACGCGCGACGCCGCGGAGCAGGCAATGATCCTCGGGGAAGCGCATGGGGCCACGTCGAGCTGGGAGGGGGCTTAGATGCAGAACACAGCCAAGAAAAGAGGCGGGCATGTCCGCCTGGGAATCGCTTCGCTTCTTGTCGTGGCGGCCATTGTCGCCGCCCTCGTGTTCTCGCGTTTCGGAGGGTTCGGCACAGGGCCTTCCGCCGACGCCACCGAGTTTGCCAAGTATGCGCAGACGGTATCGGAAATCGAAGTCCCCGAGAAGACGCGCGTCGTCGCCCTCGGCGAGGCGACGCACGGCAACAGGGAGTTCCAGGAGCTCAAGCTGGACGTCTTCAAGGTAACGGTTGAGAAATACGGCGTGCGCGTCTTCGCGCTGGAGGCGGATTGCGGCGGGTGCGAGACTGCGAACCGCTACGTCCATGGAGGCGAAGGGACCGCCGCGGAAGCGGCCGAGGCGCTCGTCTTCACCATCTACCGCACTGCCCAGATAGCCGAGCTGCTCTCGTGGATGCGCGATTACAACGAGACCGCCGCGCCTGGCCAGGACCTGCGCTTCTACGGCTTCGACATGCAGAGCTACGAGCACAGCCTCGCCCACCTGCTGGAAGAGGCGCAAGGGCTCGGAATCGACGTCTCGAAGCATCGGGATCTCGAGTCCGAGGACGGCAGGCTCGCGCTGTATGGTGAGGTAAGAAAGGAGCTCGAGGCACTCGATGGGAGCGCTGACGCGAGTTTTGCGCTCCATCTGGTCGACGTGCTCGAACAAAACAACGATCTTGGAAAGCTCGCCGATTCGCCCGAGGGCGCTGGAGTCCGAGACCGCTACATGGCACAAAACGTGCTATGGACTCTCAGGCAGGAAGAGCAGCGCGGCAACGGGCGCATCTTCATCTCCGCACACAACGGCCACGTCGAGCAGTCGGGCTCATACGGACCCGACGCGAAGGTGATGGGCAGCATTCTGGCCGACGAGCTTGGCGATGCGTATTACGCCATCGGCACCGATTTCTTCGAGGCCGAGGTGAACCTGCCCGACGGCAACGGGCGCATGACGCACGCGTTCTTCTCGCACGACCCGCTTGCGAAGGCCGCCGCGACGAACGGATTCGAGGTCTGCTGGCTCGATTTCGCGCGAGTGCCAGCCGATTCGCCGTTGCGCGCGTGCATCGACGGACCCGTCATGATGGGCAGCGTCGGAGAAACGTTCAGCCCGCTCATGTACGTGCTGCCCCAGACCTATCGCGTGAAGCGCGAGCCAGCAAGCCCGTACGACAGCATGATTTTCGTAGCGCACGCACATCCGACGGAGATCGTCTCAACGAGCCGTGCGGACGAAGAGCGCTGAAGCGGTGCCCAGGAATATGGTGGAACAGAGGACGGGTTTTTCGTTCAACTCCTGATGTATCCTCCTTTGCGAGATCCGGTCTGCCGGAAATGCGTCTCGCAATTGGCTAAGAGACCATTATGCGATGTGCAGAACGTGTGAGTTGTATTTTCCGGCAACGCCTGCTTCAGGGATCAGTTTTAAATCTGACATTTTAACTCCTTTATTACATCTTAAAAAAAATAAGCTTATTTG
>CACXZL010000244.1 GCA_902772085.1 uncultured Coriobacteriaceae bacterium
TTGCATTCTACGATGGCACGCACTTCATCCGTACCGCGTACCTCGACTCCCTCAGCCTCAAGCCTCGCCACCATATCAGGAAGCAGCCTCTTGGCCGCATCGCGCTGCACGAGTATGGTCTCCACTGCGTTGCATGCCGCCGTATACTGCACCTTCGCATCCACCACGATACGTACAGCTTTCTCGAGATCAGCAGCGCCGTCCACGTAGATATGGCAGATGCCGTCCGCATGGCCCATCACGGGAATGCGCGTATGGTCCATGATGTAGCGCACGAAGGCGTTTGACCCACGCGGAATGAGCAGATCCACGGACTCGTCGCAGCCGAGCAACTCCCCTATCTCCTCGCGCGCCTCCACTTGGTATAGGCACTCCGCTGGCAAGCCCGCATCCACTGCCGCGGCATAGATGACGTCAAAGAGGGTTTTGTTTGTGCGCATGGTCTCGCTGCCGCCTTTGAGCAGAGCACAGTTGCCACTCTTCAAGCAAAGCGTTGAAATCTGCACGAGCGCGTCGGGGCGCGCCTCAAAGATGACACCGATGACGCCGATGGGACATGACTGACGCACGAGCACCAATCCTTCGTCGAGTTCACGTCGAAGCAGCTCGCGCCCGACCGGATCGGGCAGTCCGATAAGGTCGTGTATGCCCGCGCAAACGTCGGCAAGCTTTCCGTCATCGAACTTCAAGCGCTTCACGACCGCCGGAGCCACACCGTCGCGCTCCGCCGCCTCCAGATCGAGTTTGTTTGCCGCAAAGATCTCATCCTGATGGGCAAGCAACGCCTCACGGATACGCGCCAATGCAGCATTGCGCGTCTCCACACTCGTTGCTGCCATGACGGGACTCTGCAGCTTCATGCGCGCTGCTACGCTTTTTATATCGCTCATCTATCATCCCTTCCCTCATTGGTGTATCAGAGTATACCGTATGTCACCTCATGCAAGCAGGCCGAACCAAATCAGGCGTAGCTATCGATCTTCTCGGAAATACGGAAGTCCGAGGTGTTCCGGAGGCTGGTTCTCGCGTTTGTTTCGCATGCTGGTGAGGATGAGCACGACGATGGTGACCACGTACGGAAGCATTTTGTAGATCTCTTTGACGGCCAGGTCAGTACCCGTGGGGATGAAGAGATACAGTATGTAGAGTCCGCCAAAGAGGATGGATGCGACGATGCTCACGTTTGGCCGCCAAATGGTGAAAATAACCAGCGCGATGGCCAGCCACCCGCGATCGCCAAAGGCGTCATTTGACCAGACACCATTTGCGTAGTCCATCACATAGTACAAGCCGCCAAGACCGGCAATCATACAACCCACGCACGTGGCAACAAACTTGTACCGCGCGATGCTTATGCCCGCTGCATCGGCCGTAGCAGGATCCTCGCCCACGGCACGAAGCTGCAAACCCACACGTGTGTGGTCGAGCATGTATGACGCGCCTAAAGCGATGAGGATAGCTACATAGGCCAGAAAACCGTAACTCAAAAACAACGAGCCGAACCAGCCGAGCGACTCAGCGAAGGGCAGCGTGGTGCGGAAAAGGTTGCTCGTTGCGGAAAGCGCGATGGAGGGCACATCCGCACCGGTAAGCTTGATGAGCGAGCCACCGAAGAAGTTGCCAAATCCCACGCCAAAGGTAGTGATGGCAAGGCCAGTGACGTTTTGGTTTGCGCGCAGCGTTACCGTGAGGAAGCAGTAGATAAGCCCCATTACAAGCGAGCCAAGCAAGCAACAAAACACAGGGATCAACACTCCCAGTACGGGATTGATCAGGGAGGGATCGGAAAGACTACTCTCGTAGATGAAGGAGCCGATGACGCCGCAGATGCCACCCACATACATGACTCCTGGGATACCGAGGTTCAGGTTCCCCGACTTCTCCGTTATGATCTCACCTGTACTGCCATAGAGCAGAGGGATGCCCTGAGCCACCGCCCTCGGAATGAACGAGACAAGAAAATCAAACATGTGCCGTTGCCTCCTTCTTTGTGAAGACGACGCGATAGGTGATGAAGAACTCCGTACCGATGATGAAGAACAAGATGACACCCGTGAGAATGGCACCAAAGCTGTGGTTCAACCCATACATCGTGGATATTTCTCCAGCACCCGACTCCATGAATTCGAGCAACAAGCTACTGCCGCACATGATGAGCGGGTTGAACTTCGCGAGCCATGCCACCATGACGGCTGTAAAGCCGCGACCGCCAGCAATGGCAGTAGTGAGCGTGTGCGCAGAGCCACCGACGAGCAAAAAGCCAGTGAGGCCGCAGATGGCGCCGCTCAGGATGAGCGTGCGTATGATGGCTTTGTTTACTTTGATGCCAACGTAACGCGCCGTACTGGGGCTCTCACCCACCACTGAGATCTCATAGCCGTGTTTGCTGTAGTTGAGATACACATACATACCCGCCGTCAGCAAGATGGCAACGAGCACGATGAGCAGGTATTTGTTTCCTGCAACCTGCGGTAGCCAGCCCGCCTCCGTGCTTTGGTTTATGATGCCGATGTTTCCAGAACCCTTGGGAACCTCCCACCGTATGACAAAATAAGCAACTATCTGGACAGCAACGTAGTTCATCATGAGGGTAAACAACGTCTCGTTTGTGTTGAACTTGGCTTTGAAGTAGGCCGGTATGGCAGCCCACAGCGCTCCCGCGAAGAGCGCAGCCACAAGCATCACCACGATGAGCAACGCACTTGGCATCGCGTCGGCAAAGCCTAGCATACAGGCGGCCGAAGCCAAGGCGCCGGCAAGCACCTGACCCTCACCGCCGAGGTTCCAGAACTTCATGCGAAAAGCCGGCGTGAGTGCCAAAGACACGCACAACAGTAACGCCGTCTCCTGAAGGAGTATCCACATCTTGCGGGGACTTCCAAAGGAACCCTTGATCATCGTAGCGTAGACGTCTATGGGATTGAGCCCCGTCGCAAACATGGTGATGACGCCACATACCACCACAGCGAGCACAATGATGCCAAATCGGATGGCCAATGACTGGGCCAAAGGCATCTCTTTGCGTTTTACGATATGTACCATTTATTCCTCGCCTCCCCCCAACTTGGTCATCATGAGTCCTACCTCGTTCTTTGTGGTCGTGCGGCCATCCACGATTCCGCTTACCTTGCCACCGCACAACACGAGTATGCGGTCGCAGAGCTCAAGCAACACGTCGAGGTCCTCGCCCACATACACCACGGCCACGCCGTTGCCCTTCTGGCGATTCAACAAATCATAAATGAGGTATGACGAGTTCACGTCCAGCCCACGCACTGCATAAGCCGAAAGCAGCACCGTCGGCGCAGCCGCAATCTCGCGCCCCACCAGCACCTTCTGCACGTTGCCACCGGATAGCTTGCTTACCTGCGTCCCGACACTTGGCGTATCTACCTCCAATTCTTCCACCACAAGCTCTGCCAGATGCTTTGGCTCCTTGCGGTTGGTAAGCGGAGACAGACCTTTGCGGAACGAGCGGAGCATCATGTTGTCCGTAAGGTCCATGCTCGCCACGAGTCCCATGCCCAGGCGGTCCTCGGGCACAAAGGAGAGCACGACGCCCATATCGGCAATCTTCAGAGGATCCATGCCGATGAGCTGCTCTACCTGCACGTCGTCCACGTTGTACTCGATGCTGCCACTCTCCACGGACTGCAAACCCGCGATGGCTTCCAGCAGCTCCTTCTGCCCAGAACCAGATATACCGGCGATACCTAGAATCTCTCCCGTGTAGATGTTGAACGACACATCATCAAGCTTCTTTACACCATCGCGATTCGTCACCGTGAGATTTCGAACACGGATGCGCTCCATGCGGTACTTCATCTCGGGATCAGGCCGGTCGATGTTGAGACTTACCTGGCGGCCGACCATCATGTTTGTCATCTCTTGCGTGGTCGCCTCGGATGTTGTTAGCTCTCCCACGTATTCGCCCTTGCGCAGAACCATTACACGGTCGCTAATGTCTTTCACTTCATTGAGCTTGTGGGTGATGATGACGATTGCCTTGCCATCATCACGC
>CACXZL010000245.1 GCA_902772085.1 uncultured Coriobacteriaceae bacterium
AGGCTTGGAAGGCTCTTGGCAGATTCCAATCAACGGCTTGGAAAGTCGTTGGCAGTCTTATTTGCCTGGCGGGTGGGCAATCGGAGCCTTCTGGAGACAATGACCGAGATCGAGCTAATATTATGTCTATTACGGATAGACTAAATCCCAAAATATCTATGTGGGAGAACGCATTGATCGATACCTTCCTAGAGGCGGTTGAAAAGGCCTTCAACTCTGATCATCACGACAATCCCTCGATGCAACCGCCTCCCATATCGGTCTTTTAGCTTGAGTTTTGTAAGTCTAGTTTGGTGCCTAATATGCGCTGCATTTTCGTAGCGCATATTAGGCACTCCTCAGACAGCTGGGACACGGGATGGTGGAGGGCGGATTGTGTCGGCCTGTGCACGAGACAATGCAATTACCTTTTATAGCTTCTGCTGATGGGGCTAACCCACCTTTAGAGCGTGAAGGTTCTTGATTAACTTCTGGTTATGTGGATGATCTATAACTAAACCAGGCTACGAGCCTAAGATTCTCTCTCAGTTGCATCAGAGAGACTTGAGCAATTAGTAGGGTAGTGTCGGAAAAGTTGGTGTAACGGCCGCTTCGTAGGGGCCGACCATCACCTGGAATCATCAATCCGTGCCTATCCTACGCCGCCTCCATCTCGTCCGCAAGCTCGAGGCTGGACTCGATCGCGCGCTTGGCCACCAGCCTCCACTCGCTCATCCGCTCGGGCGTGGGCGGCAGCTCGGCCCTGGCCGCCCTCTTCCCGTCGTAGAGCTCTGCCATCTTGGCCTCCGAGAAGTAGCGGGCCTCCTGCCACTCCTCGTCCATGTCGCACATGACGGCGCCCGCCAGCCGCTCCAGCGACCTGACCGACGGGAACACCTGCACCACGCGCGACCTGCGCTTTATCTCCCTGTTGGCGCGCTCCTGCACGTTGTTGGTGCGCAGCCGCTTCCAGTGCGAGGCCGGGAGGTCGAGGTAGGCCAGCGCGTCGGGCTCGGCGTCCTCCAGTATGCGGGCGGCGTCTTTGCAGCACCCCTCCAGCATCTCGATCGCGAGGTGGTAGGCGGCCCTCACGGCGCCGGCCTCCCTGAGGCGGAAGACGGGCGCGACGATGCGCGCCACGCGGCGCTGCAGCGACCTGTTGCCCGACGCCGCGCGCACGCAGTCGCGCATCAGGTGCACGACGCACCTCTGCCAGGCGGCGCCCTGGAACACCTCCTCGATCGCCCTCCTCAGCCCCTCGTGCGCGTCGGATGTGACGAGCTCGACGCCGGTGACGCCGCGGGCGCGGATCCTGCGGAGGAACGCCAGCCACGAGTCGTGGGACTCTGTGTCCACCACCGCGACGCCCAGCACGCGACGCCAGCCGTGCTCGTCGCAGCCGATGGCCGTGACGATCGCCGTGGAGGCCACGCGGCCGTCGCGGCGGCACCTCACGTAGGTGGCGTCTATCCACAGGTACGGCGTGCGGCAGGCGCCGAGCGGCCTGGTCACGAGCTCCTCCACCTCCGAGTCCAGGCGCTCGCAGATTGCGCTCACCTGGTCCTTGGAGAGCCGCTCTACGCCCATCGCGGCGGCCACCCTCTGCACCTTCCTGGTGCTCGTGCCCGTCGCGTACATCTCGGAGACGGCCGCCACGATCGCGCGGTCCACCCTCTGGTAGCGCTCGATCACGTCGTCGGGGAAGAAGCTGCCGACGCGCAGCTTCGGGATCCGCAGCGTCAGCGTGCCCACGCAGGTCACGAGCCTCCTCTCGCGGTAGCCGTTCCTGCTGTTGCCGGTGGCCCCGCAGAGCTGGTCGGCCTCGGCGCTCATGATCTCGTTCACCACGCTCTCGGCGAGCTGGCGGAGCACCTCCTGGAGGTTGATGAAGCCGTCCTCGAACCTCGGCATCGCCGTCGCCGCGGCGATCGTCACGTCTGCTATGCTGTCCATGCGGTCATTGCCTTTCTCTAGAATCTGATTTGTCGCGATTTCAAATTCTAGGCAATGGCCGTTCTCCTTACAAAGGGGCCGTTCCCGGGCTTACACCAACATTTACGACGCGATCATCGGTGCCCGATTCCCAAATCTTATGACCCCTGCAAGACCGGCGCGAACGTTTGCGGAGTCGGCTGCTTTCAAGAGAGCAAGCGCTCGACTTCGGCGACCACTGCCGATGCACCCCCGAGCGCAAGCATCTCATTGCGCAGTTCGGCGGCCCTGTCGGCGATTGTTTCGTTATGGACGACCTTGTGGATTGATTCGAGCAAAGACGGTTCGTTGAAGCGCCGGATTTGCACGCCCGCTCCGGCCCCTTCGACCGACTGGGCGTTGAAGAGCCTTTCGAAGACCTTTCCAGGGAAGATGGCCTGGGGCACGCCGCATGCAAGCGCATCCATGATCGAGTTCTGCCCGCCGTGGTTCACGAACACGCTGGATTGCGGAAGCAGCTCGGAGAAGTCGAAGCGCCCGGCCATATGGAGCCTGCCTTCCTCGCTTGGTGGGCCTGCCATGCCCGCAACGTAAACGTGTAGGTCGGTGCGCTTCGCGAGTTCTGAAGCGATTCGGCTTATAGTCGGCCGAGCTACGCTGCCCGTTCCCATATAGATGACGATCGGGCCGCGCCGGGCGTCTCGTGGTGTCTCCGGGCGGGCCGCCTTTTCGTTCAGGAAGCCACAGAACACGACATCTTCGTCCTCGAAGGGCTCGAGTTTCGGGCAGCTCGGCACGAAACGGCGCTCCATGCGACGGCACAACTCGAGAGACGAGACGACGTCTGGCAGCGCGAGTTCCGAGAGGAGCCGTCGCACCCCCTTGGCCTTCGACGGATCGCATGCGTAGAAGGCCTGCGTCGGATACGATGCCGTGCCGACGCAGGGAACGCCCTCGGCCTGCGCCGCGATGACCGCCGGGAGGCTGAACTCGGAGTACACTGCATCCACGTGCTCGTCGCGGATGCAACGCCGCAGAAGCTCGACGCTGCGCGCCTCGTAGCCATATGACAGTGCGCCCGTGATCCACAGCACCTCCTCGAAGCTGTTCACGGGCTTCCTCCCGGCGATTCCGATCCGGTTGGCGACAGGGAAGGCCTTCGATGCCAAAACCATCGGAAGTCCCATGGGCGATGGTACGGGGAGCGCAAGCACGTTGGACGCAACGGGATTGCGGCAATTGCCGTCGGACGCAACTCCCATCATCACGTCGTGGCCTGCGCCCGCAAAGGCGGTTGCAATCTTCTGTGCGCGAGACCAAGGCCCGTCCATGCGGGAGAGCGCGAACATCGGTATTACGAGAATTCTCATGTTGCTTCCACTCTATTGCTTTCCTGCGCCTTACCGTTTGAGTGGGCGCGGTAAGAACATCATGGGCATTATCGCATACGCATAAGCAGGATGGCATGCGAGTGCGCCAACCAGTGCCAGCAGATTATCAGGAAAGGACGCGATTCGGTCCGTTCGCATCGTTGCCTGCCGTTGCGCGTTGTTGTGCGATTCTGGCCTTTGATCTGCGATAACAGTTCCACGCCGTAGCATGGTGTTGGATGGTGTGGAACCAGCGGATTACTCCCACTCGATTGTTGCGGGAGGCTTGGGCGTGATGTCGTAGACCACGCGGTTTACGCCCTCCACCTCGCTCACGATGCGCCCGCTGATGCGGCCCAGCACCTCATAGGGCAGCTTGGCCCAGTCCGCCGTCATGGCATCGCTGCTCTCAACCGCGCGCACGATCACGGGCCTGCGGTACGTCCGCTCGTCACCCATCACGCCCACGGAGCGAATGTCGGGCAGCACGGCAAAGTACTGCCAGCAGCTGTGCTCGCTGTTGCGCTCCCCTGTCTGCTCAAACAGCTCCTGGTTGTACGCGTCCAGCTCCTCGCGCACCACCGCGTCGGCGTTCTTCAGGATCTCCAGCTTCTCGGGCGTCACCTCGCCAATGATGCGAATGGCCAGGCCAGGCCCCGGGAAGGGCTGCCGGTACACCATGGCCTCGGGAAGCCCCAGCGCCACGCCCAGCTCGCGCACCTC
>CACXZL010000246.1 GCA_902772085.1 uncultured Coriobacteriaceae bacterium
ACTACTTCCTATCCTCTAAAGCATACATATGACGTAGTCAAACTATATCATGAAGCACTTGTTTAAGCTTTGGTGCAGCTTGTAAAGTGACGATTATGAGGGCGCTACCATGACCGTTGCTATACGTAAAGGAAGCGGTGGCGCCGGTGGAGCCGGTCCTCTCGACCTCGCCGCCGTAGGCGATCGCCTGCCCGGTGTAGTGGGCCGTGTAGTCGGAGAGCTGGATGGAGGACTCTGATTTGGTAGTGCTCGGGGCGGCAATGGGCTCAGTATCGGTAGCAAGCGCCGTGCTCATGTGAACGGCTGTGAAGCCCGCCGACACGATGAGCATTATGACGAGCACAACTGTCTGAGCATTCCATTTCTAGTGTTTCTTCGAAAACATCGTTACTACTTTCCACGCGGACATATATAAAAGACATGAATAACTATATCATGAAGTGCTTGTTTTCTTCGGTGCGGTTATGCGGGGTCAGTAGTATGCACAAAGTATGTATGCGAGCGGTGACGCCCAGCGGAAGGCATGTCGTGCACACGTACGTGAGGCAGAGAAAGAGCGGGCCTCCGACGGTCGCCCATGCCCGTCGGAGGCCCGCTCCAGCGTGTAAGGAAAGGAATAGGTATTACGGATAAATCTTCAGCTTTCTAAAGTATTGCAGAATGTGCTTCTTCGCGGTGTTGAGCGACTTCTCAGTGAAGCCGTGCCCGCCACCGTTGATGACTTGATAGTCTATGTCTGGATAGACCTCTGACGCCCTCTCCGCATAGGAGATGGGAACAACCTTGTCTTCGTCTCCCTGCAACAGCAGAACTGGTTTTTTGTAGTTGCCGATTTCGCCGTAGATATCGTAGTCCCAGACATCCGTAGCGTAGACCTTTCCCATTTCGAACCACTTCGACTCGAACGTTTCGGGCACTTCATCGAGCGAGTCGAACTGTTCGCGGATGTATTCGGGGATCATGAATGCCGGGTAGCACATGATCAGGCCGTATACGTCGTCGGCGCTTCTTGCCGCGGCGATCGCGGACGCAGCGCCTCCTTGGCTTTCACCGAGCAGGATGATCTTTCCAGGGTCGACGAAGTCCCATTGCTTAGCGGCTGCTATGACCGTCTGCACGTCGGTCGCCTCGGTGATCAGGGACATCTCTGTCGTCTCACCGTCGCTGTTTGAGCCGCCGCCACCGCGGAACTCTAAGCTGTACGTTGCCAGGCCGTGAGACGCAAACAGCCTCGAGTATTCCCTACAGGACGTATAGTTTCCGCCCATTCCGTGTGAGCATATGACAAGCGGGTACGTCTTTGCGTCCAATTTGGGTATGAACGCTTTGCCCCAGATCGTCTGACCGTTGTAGTCCACGGTGATGACTTCTTCCCGGTATTCGTTCACGGGGACATCCGCCCAACTGGTGTAGGCAACTTGTTGTTTGGCGCTGTCGCTCGCGGAACCCTCAGTTTGAGATGGGTTTTGACTCGTCCCGCAAGCTGCCAGAAGCAGAACGAGGATCAGGCTCAGCAGTAACCGCACTCTCTTCATATACACTCCTTAAAGACATCTCCTGAACTTCTTGGTGCGTTTGACATTTTCCAACACATATGCATCCTTGTCATTCATTCCATTCATTTTATAGACTTCCCCGCAAGGAACGGCCGGAGAATGACGCTTGGCGAGCGTGCGAATCGAATCCACGAATGACGTGCGGTCGTGGAGGTGGCCGGTCGTCAGGCGTTGGCCCTCAGAGGACTTGCTCGGCTCTGCAAGTTTAGAGAATGCAGGCGGGTACGCCACAGAGACGTATAATTGAGCAACATCTTGTGCAAAGGAGTGATAGTGATGGAACGGGCGGCATCGCGTATATCCATACCAAGCTACAGCTTGGGGGAAGAGGTCTTCAATGCCATATCCCACGGCATCGGCGCAGCGCTGAGCATCCCTGCCTTGGTGCTTATGGTCTTGCGAGCCCAAGACCCTCTATCCAAGACATGCGTGACGGCATTTGGCGTCTCGATGATCCTGCTCTATACCGTGTCGTGCGTCTACCATGCGCTGCCGCGCGATGCGCCTGGGAATCGCGTCTTGCGGGTGATAGACCATTGCAACGTGTATCTGCTGGTGTTTGGCACCTATATACCTGCCGCGCTCGTGGGCGTGGGTGGCACGCTGGGATGGATACTCTTTGGCGTCGTGGCGTTTTTCACCGTGGTGGGCATCGTGTTTTCCGCGATAGACGTCGATCGCTACAGCGTCATACAGGTC
Organism: uncultured Coriobacteriaceae bacterium; assembly: GCA_902772085.1. GTDB lineage: Bacteria > Actinomycetota > Coriobacteriia > Coriobacteriales > Atopobiaceae > RUG440. The sequence continues at coordinate 2,256 of CACXZL010000246.1, forward strand.
GTGTGTCATCTCATCTGTGGCTGGTCGTTTCTGGCTGGCCTTCCTGCGCTCGCGGCGCACGACGGTATGGTCTGCGCCGGCCTCATCGTGGCGGGAGGCATCGCGTATACCGTGGGGTCGATCCTGTACGGCTTGGGAAAGAAGCGCCCCTATATGCACGGGGTCTTCCACGTCTTCTGTCTGATCGGTACGTTTTTGCATTTTTGGGCGATATATGCGTACATGCTCTAGCCGTCCGTCTCTGGGGGCGGCGTCCACGGATGTGGGCTGAAGCGCTATGCGCGAAGCGTGGCATCAACAAGGGCTTGCGTATAGGGATGCGAGGGATGCGACAGCACCCTCTCCACGGTGCCTTCCTCCACCAACCTGCCGCGCTCCATCACGAGGACGCGGTCGCAGAAATCCTGCACCAGCGCTAAGTCATGGCAGATGAAGAGGTAGGCCGTGTCGCGTTCTCGTCTGAGGGCCGCGAGCAGCTCCATGATCTGGGCCTGCACCGTGACGTCGAGCGAGCTCGTGGCCTCGTCGCATATGACGAGGTCCGGGTCGGGCAAGAGGGCTCGCGCTATGGCGGCGCGCTGGCACTGGCCTCCGGAGACCTCGCGCGGGCGGCGATAGGCGAGCGCTTCTTCCAGACCGCACCTGCGCATGAGGCCAAGCGCACGCGCCTGGGCATCAGCTCTCGGCACCCCTTTGTTTCTCAGCGCCTCGCTCACGCCGTCGAGCAAGGTGCGCCGCGGGTCGAAGGACGGCGCCGGATCCTGAAACACCATCTGAACGGCTTGGCCGAGCTCGCGCAAGGATGCGCCGTGCAGCGAGGAGACGTCTTGCCCATCGAGCACGATGGTGCCGGCGGTGGGCTCGAGCAGACGCGTTATGAGCCGGGCGACGGTGGACTTGCCGCTTCCGGATCCGCCAACGAGCCCCACGGTCTCGCCTGGCAGCACGGCAAAGGACACGTCGCTCACCGCCAGGACGTCAGGATGACCCTTGCGCGCGAACCGCTTCGTGAGGCCGCTGACCTTGAGAACGGGGCTAGCCATGGCTCATCGCTCCTCGTACGTCACGCGCAAGCCGTGGAGTGGCGCGCAGAAGCTCTCGGGTGTAGGGGGCGGCGGGGGAGTCGAGCACCTGCGAGGCCTCGCCCCGTTCCACCACCAAGCCGCCTTTCAAGACGACGACCGAGTCTGCCAAGGCTCGCACGACGCCCATGTTGTGCGTCACGAGCACGATGGTGGTGCCACGCTGCTCGTTTATCTGCCTGAAGAGGTCGATCACCTGCCGCTGCGCGATGGTGTCGAGGGCACTTGTCGGCTCGTCGGCAAACAAGACCTTCGGCTCGGACAACAGGGCCATGGCGATGCCCACGCGCTGACCCATGCCGCCCGAGAGGTTGAAGGGATAGCTTGCGAGGACACGCTCCGGGTCGTCGAGCCCCAGCCTCGTGAGCGTGGCGGTTGCCAGCTCGCGGCAGTCGTCGCGCGATATGAGGCGATGGGCGCGCATGGCCTCGTATACCTGATCGCCTATGCGGCGCAGCGGTGTCAGGGCGGAGAGACAGTCTTGGAAGACGAGCGCGAGGTCCGTGCCGCACAGCGCCCGCAGCGCTTGCGGCGACAGATTGGGAATGCTTTTGTCCCCATACCAAATGTCGCCTTGCGTGACGAGCCCGTCTGTGCCGAGCTGGCCCATGGCGGCCTTTATGAGCGTGCTCTTTCCGCTGCCGGACTCTCCCACGATGCC
>CACXZL010000247.1 GCA_902772085.1 uncultured Coriobacteriaceae bacterium
AAGGCGCTCTTCGAGGCGCTTTTGGATTGCATGGGGGTTGCACAATCAGAGTCGTCTGAGGAGGATGCGAGCGGGACCGTTAGTGTCGAGCCTGCCCTCGCAGGCGATGTGAACGACAAGGGTCACGTAGGTCAAGCGTGGCAGATGCCTGTACCGACGGGAGCTGTGCGCGGATTGAGGCGCTTTCTCACCCCGTTCGCGCCCGACCAGTCCGGTGCCGTTTCGGTGCTCTTTGAGCTGGGCGGCATCGTGGTGGTGTGCGACGCGGGCGGCTGCACGGGAAACATCTGCGGCTTCGACGAGCCGCGTTGGCATACGAGTCGCAGCGCTGTCTTTTCGGCGGGGTTGCGCGACATGGACGCCATCTTGGGGCGCGACGACAAGCTCGTGGCCGAGCTGGCAGACGCCGCGCGCAAGATAGACGCAAACTTTGCGGCGGTGGTGGGCACGCCGGTGCCGTCGGTCATCGGGACCGACTACCGGGCGCTGCGTCGCATGGCAGAGCGGAAGTGCAGCCTGCCGGTGTTGACCGTGGACACCACCGGGATGGAACTCTATGACGTGGGTGCGAGCAAGGCGTATGTGGAGTTGTTTGATCGCTTCGCCATCGAGGCTTATCCAGTGGAAGAAGGGCACGTGGGCTACCTGGGTGCCAATCCGCTCGACTTGAGCTGCATGCCACCTGAGTGCATGAGCCTGTCGTTTGATCGCGTGGTGCGCGCTTCGGCTGCCGAGAAGAACGTGGTGTTGGCACCATCTGGTCTTGCCGCTGCCAAGTTGTTGCAGCAACGCTTCGGTACGCCATACGAGCTTGGCAAGAAGGGCTTGTTCCCTTTGGCCATTCCCGACGTTGCGGGAAAGCGCGTGCTGGTGGTGGACCAGCAGGTTGCGGCAAACGCGCTGCGCGAAGAGCTGCTTGCGCGCGGTGCTGCAAGCGTTACCTGTGCGACGTGGTTCATGCAGGTGCCTGAACTCACGCGGGAGGGTGACGTGCGGCTGCGCGAGGAGGACGACTTCGAGGAGCTCGTCTACGCGAGAGGCTTTGACGTATTGGTGGGTGATCCCACGCTCTGGCGTATCGTGCGCACGTTTACCGGTGAGACCGTCGACATGCCGCAGTTCCCCGTTTCGGGCAAGCTCATGGACGGTTTGGCAGATTTCTCCGATTATGCCGCGCCAGAGGATGCGCGATGAGTACGCGACGCATCCGGGTGTACGGCATCGTGCAGGGCGTGGGCTTCCGACCTACGGTGGATCGCCATGCCGCAGCCGTCGGCATCACCGGCACGGTGGCAAACAAAGGTCCATACGTCGAGATCTATGCCCAAGGCTCTGACGAGCGGATTGAGCGCTTCCTCGAGCTTCTTCGCACAGAGCCACCTCGCCGAGCGGCAATTCTCAAGCTCGACGTCAGACGCGTGGATGACGCGCCGAGCTTTTCCACGTTCTCCATCGTGGAAAGCGAGAAGACGGCTGGCGAGGTTTTCATCTCACCCGACATCGCCATATGCGAGGACTGCAGACGCGAGCTCTTCGACCCGAGCAATCGCCGCTATCTCCATCCTTTCATAAACTGCACGTGTTGCGGGCCGCGGCTTACCATACTGGAGGCGCTTCCCTACGATCGTGAGCGGACGAGCATGCGTGAGTTTCCCATGTGCGAGGCGTGTGCTCGCGAGTACTACGATCCGACGAGCAGGCGCTATGACGCGCAGCCGGTGTGTTGCAACGACTGTGGCCCGGTGGCTTATCTCGTGGATCGACCCGAGCGTGGGCGAGCGGCCATCACGGAGGCGCGTCGCATCGTGGCGACAGGCGGCATCGTCGCGGTGAAGGGCATCGGCGGCTTCCATCTTTGCTGCGATGCGACGAATCCTGTAGCCGTAGAGCTTCTTCGTACGCGTAAGCGTCGCTCTGCAAAGCCTTTTGCCGTGATGGCGCGTGACGAGGCAGCGGCGCGACGTGAGTGCGAGGTTTCGCCAACGGCGGCGGACATACTGGCTGGTCATCAGAAACCGATCCTGCTTCTTCCCAAGCGGGCGGGCGGGAAGGTGTGCGAGGCGGTGTCGCCCGCGAATCCCAAGCTCGGCATCATGCTGCCCTATGCGCCATTGCAGTTGTTGCTCTTTGACTATGACGACGGAATTAAGATGCCTGACGTGCTGGTGATGACCAGCGCAAACGAGTCAGGAGCACCTATATGTCGCGACGATGACGATGCACGGGCCGAGCTCGGCGGTCTTTGCGATGCGATCTTGTCTCACGATCGCAAGATACGTGTGCGGGCGGACGACACCGTGATGGACCTGTATCGCGACAAGCCCTATATGGTGCGTCGTTCTCGTGGATGGGCTCCACTGCCATTTTTGCTCGAGGAGGGGCTTGGTGCGCGGGTGCTTGCGACGGGTGGCGAGCTCAAGAATTCGTTCTGTTTTGGTTCGGGCGGCCTGTACTACCCTTCTCCATATATAGGCGATTTGGAGGATGTGCGTACGGTGCATGCGTTGCAGGAGACCATTGGTCGCTTCCAGGCACTGCTGGAGTTCGAACCCGAAGTGGTGGCCTGCGATTTGCATCCCAAATACAACTCCACATTGGTGGCTCACGAGTTTGCTGACCGTGCGGGGCTGCCGCTCGTGGAGGTGCAGCACCACTATGCGCATGTGGTTTCCTGTATGGCGGAAAACGACGTGGACGATGGGCAAAAGGTCATCGGCGTGTCGTTCGACGGCACGGGCTACGGCGAGGACGGTACCGTGTGGGGTGGCGAAGTCTTGCTTGCCGACTACGAGGGGTTCGAGCGCGTGTGGCACATTGCGCCGTTTGCGCAGGCAGGCGGAGACCTGTCGGCGAAGGAAGGCTGGCGCATCGCGGTGGCCATGCTAGGCGACGTGCTTGGAGAAGGTACAGACGCGCCAAAGGCTGCTGCTGAGCTTGGGCTTTGCACCGAAGGCGAGGCTCGGATGGTTCAGGCCATGGTCGCGCGCGGGGTAAACACCGTGACTTCTACAAGCGCGGGGCGTTTGTTTGACGCGGTGAGCGCGGTGCTCGGCGTGCGGACGGCTTCGACGTTTGAGGGCGAGGCGGCGACGCAGCTTCAGTTTGCAGCCGAACGAGGACGGATGAGGCACATGCAGCTTCCACACTTTGCGCAAACAAACAAGCTCTTCGGCTGGATCGTGGAACGACGGCTGGCGGGTGACGATGCGGAGTGGCTTGCCTATGCCTTCCATGAGGGGCTTGCGCAGGTCGTGACGGATGCCTGCGTGACTGCGCGTGAGCAGACGGGCGTGAATGTGGCTGCCCTGACGGGGGGTTGTTATCAGAACCTCCTGTTGCTTGAGCTGACGGTGCGGATGCTCGAGCCGCAAGGGTTTACGGTGCTTACCCACAGCCTGGTACCCCCAAACGACGGCGGCATCGCGTTGGGCCAGGCGGTGATAGCGGCAAAGCGGCATGTGCAAGAGCGTCATTCGCGTGTGAATGTGCCAAAAGGGGTTTAGTCCCTTCTGACGCTGGGAACGACAAAGAGCAGCGAGTTCTTTTTCAAAACAGAAGCCGTTCAGGAGACGGCGGTCGATAGGAGAGACATATGTGCGTGGGGCTTTCGGCGAAGGTCGTAAGGATTCAGGACGGGATGGCGATGGTGGACGCGTCGGGTGCTCGCCGAGAGGTGTCGGTGCAGCTCATGGATGACGTTGAGCCCGGCGACTACGTAATGGTCCATGCGGGTATAGCCATCGCAAAGATTACCGACGAGGACGAGCATGAGACGGACGAGGTCATGGAGGCACTGCTGGCATGAGCACCCAACCAAAACAAACGGCGGCGCAGATTCTGCAGTCCTACGATGGGCCGCGACTGCGCATCATGGAGGTGTGTGGCACCCATACTCACGAGATCTTTCGATTGGGTATCCGCAAGCTGCTTCCTCCGCAGGTGGATCTCATCTCGGGGCCGGGATGTCCCGTGTGCGTGACGCCGGT
>CACXZL010000248.1 GCA_902772085.1 uncultured Coriobacteriaceae bacterium
AAATCCTTACACGCCGTTGCTCGCACGGAAGTTTGCGAGGACCTCATGATAGCGATCGAGCTGCCCAGCATTCCACTCGGCCATGTTGTCTGAGGTAAACAAGACCCCGCCGCAGGTAGCATCCGTGAAGAGCATCTCTTCGCGTTGATCCTTGGTGAAAGACACGCCATCCTCGCGCAGGAAAAGCACATCCGGATCGCACCTGAACGCACGACCGTCAAGATGCGCGCGCCCGCGGGCGTTTGCCAGCGAAAGCTTGGTGCTTACGCGTTCGCGATGGAGTAGGCGCATACGGGGCTTGTCGTCCCAGTCGAGCCCCACGTCCTGTCCCACGCGGCAGTACGCACAACGTCCAAACGCCGAAACGAGCGGCACGCCACAGAAGAGCAGGCGTACGTCGTCGTTCACGCTCGAACGCAGCAGTTCAAGAGCGTCCGCCATGAGCTCTCCGCGATTCAGCCCATCATGGGTCTCCAGACAAGCTGCATACAGGAAATCGAGCTTGAGCAGTTTGAAGCCCCAGTCAGAGGTCACTGTCCGCAGCACCTTGCCGATGTAGGTCCGCACCTCGAAGTTGCGCACGTCGAGCGCATAGCCTCCGCTCCATTGGCTCCCCGTGGTAACGAGCTCACCAGCGGCATCTCGAAGCAGCCAATCCTGATGCTCGGCAAAGATTCGCGAGGTACGCTCGCACAAGAACGGCGCGAGCCAGAGACCAGGCCTGAAACCTTGGGCTGCAGCCTCGCGCGCGATGCCACGCAGCCCCTCGGGGAAACGCGATCGATCGTACTCGAGCCAGTCGCCCACCTTGGCATAGCCATCGTCTATCTGAAAAACCGGCTCGGCACCTCCGAGGTCCATGCCCAGAAGGACCTGGGCCGTGCCCGCCAGATCCTCCGAAAGCTTCCATGCATCGATGTCTCCGTAGTGGCGATACCAGCTCGTATACCCCACTATGGGCGGGGCGGCAAGCGGCTTGATCCCGGAGAGTCCAAGCCAGAGGTCCACTGCCTTCTCGAGCGGACCGCCCACAACCGCCAACGCGATGATGCAGCGCTTCTCCCCCACCTCAAGCGTGCGGTTCGGCGGCTCCTTGCAGAAGGTAAGGGTCTGAGCCCCGGCATCCTCCCAAATCACCGTATAGCCCGAATCCTCGTCAAGCGAACCGAAGAGCAGGACCTCGTCGCCTTGACGCAGGTAGCCATAGCCGAAGCCGTGCTGATGCCCACGGCGGTTGTTCTCCTCGACAAAGCGATAGTCACCGCTCGCATCGAGCACGTACTTGTCTATGAGGCGCCTTGGCGCACGCGTCAGGCCCCACATCCGGTCGTAGATCCCACGTTCCACGCTGTCGGTCCATGAGTTGTAGCCGTTGAGGAAGATGGCATCCGCATCGTCGAGCGCCACGTGCATCGTAGCCTCGACACTGCTGATATGCACGGGCACCTCGGGGTTCACGAAGACACGCCGCACGTTGCCGTTGCCGCTCACCGTCACCCCGAGCTCGCGCGCGTCGTTGCTCCCCACAATGCCGCCGTCGCCGGTAATGGAGACCAGGCGCAGGCGCGTCTCTCCCGGTACGAAGTACGCTATGCTGAGATCAGGACCCAACGACATCGTTACTCCTCCTCGCCTTCGAGCTTCTTTGCGGCAGCAGAGCCGACGGCCCCGATGACCTGGAGCACGCGCGCTTCACGATAGCGCATGAAGACCAATCCACCCAGCAAACAAAAGACCGTCGCCACAATCGCCGTGATGCGGTAACCAAAGCCACCCGTTCCCACCGTGGCGATCGACGAGAAGAGAATCATAGCAAGGGATTGGCCCAGCGTCATCGAGAAGGTGCGTGCCGCATAAAACATACCCTCTCGGTTCTCGCCGGTCTCCACGGCGTCGGACTCGGCGATGTCGGCGAGAACGGCCTGGGGCAGGATGCCGAGGATGGCCATCGGGATGGCAGCAAGTATTGCCACGAGGGCACCCCATGCAAGCTCGGGCACACCGAACTGCCCGCACACGCTCGTCACGAGAAACGCGAGGCAGAAGAAGAAGAACGCAAAGGATACGAGCGTCTTCTTTCCCAGACGCTTGGCCAGGATGTTTACCGGAGCGTAGAAGACCAGGCTCAAGACCGTCATGCCTGCAAAGAGGATGAAGTTCCACGACTCGTCCAGGCCTATGAGACTCGTGACGTAGAAGGGCATGCCCGTCTGAAACATCGTGATGGCCACCCAGTACAGGATGTCGGAGATCTCGAAGACCTGGAATTCCTTGTTTTTGAAGGTCTTGACGACGCTCGCGCCCATCGTCGTGGTGGAAGGCTCTGTCTCGGCGTAGACGTTCTCGTCGATCGTGAAGGCGGGAATCAGCATGCAGACGATGGCGATGGCAGCCAGGATGCCGATGGTCATACGATAGGCGTTTGCGATGCCAAACGAGGCTTGGAAGAACCCCGCGATCGTGGGGACGAGATAGGCGACTGCCGTTCCGATGAAATAGGTCACCGATATGTAGGTGGAGAGGTTCACGCGCAGCTCCTGCGTGCGGCCAAGCTCGGGTATCAGCGCATTAAACGGGGTGCAGTAGAGGGACAGCGAGACGTAGAAGGCCACGAGGCACACGAAGAGCGCAATGTCGTTGAAGAGCTCGCCGCCCAAACCCGGCACGGTAAACACGACCACGGTCATGATGCCAAAGGGAATCGCAAACCACCGCATGAACGGGATGCGACGACCAAGCGGATGGCTCAGGGAGTCGGACTTCGAAGCGATGAAGGGGTCGATGAAGCCGTCCACCAAGCGGCAGAACGCCGTGATAAGCCCAATGATCGTCATGCCTGCAAATACGATGCCCTGCGTGATGAAGAGCGGCATACCGGCTGCGATGGTCTCCTCACTCGGCATGTAGAAGTAGAGCAGCCAGTTTGAAACCACACCGCTCAGGGTGGCCCAGCCCAGCTGCCCGATGGCAAAGTTTCGCAATACGCGACCGTCAGCCAACTTCTTTTGTGACATGTTGTCTCCTATCCCCTCGTACGTGCATTGACCGGAACCTCCGGTATGGGCTCATCCCCCACCAACGACCACAATGCCATGTTTACGATACCCCGCAGCTCCTCCACGCCGCAGGAGAAGTCGTCGGAGGGGATAATCTCTCCGCGACCGAGCTTTTGGGCGACCCCCATGAGCGCATGGGCGAGCGCCACGTAGAACCGCCTGAAGTCGATGCCTCGCCGAATGGAGCCGTCTTGGCGACCCATGGCATAGGCATCCTCAAATATCACGTAGAACGAGTCGATCTGCCTGCCATACTGCTCGAGCTCCTCCTCGCTCAGCTCCCCGGCGAGGATGAGACGGTCGAACTCGTCGATGAACTTCACAAAACTCCGCTGCTCGGAGTAGGCGTCGCAATACCCTTCCAGCAGAGCCTGCAGACGCCCGAGGCCATTCAACTGCAAGAACCAGTCCGACTCCACCAGCTCGTGCAGCCGCTCGTTGAACTTCTCCCATAGCAGCTCGGCAGCAAGGGAGGCGACGTGGACCTTCGTGGAGAAGTGCCGGTACACGGTAGCGACACCCACTCCAGCCGCTCGTGCAATGTCCACCATCTTCACGCCGTCGATGCCGTGCTGCATGAAGAGCTCGGCGGCGCATTCCACCACATACTGGTCTTGTGCGTCCTTGAGATCTTTCATCTTCGCCTCCTCATGTCCACGCGCGCTTGACGTTGTTTGGATGTGGTGATAGTCTTACTATCAATCTGATAGACAGACTATCACCTATCGGCAAGAAACGCAAGGAGAAAAAATGGACAAGGGCATCGATCGCGCACAAAGCGTCTTTGGCAACGAGATAGACAAGAGGACCTATGCAAAGGCGGTCGCCGCAAAGGCGAGGTTTCAGAAGCGCTTCGGCGACGACTCCGATGCCGTCTACCACCTTGCCACGCAGGACCTACCCGTCATCGGCGAA
>CACXZL010000249.1 GCA_902772085.1 uncultured Coriobacteriaceae bacterium
CCACGTAGTCGCCCGTGGGCACGTACTTGTCGAGCGAGCCCCACTTGCCGCACGGGATCTCGGCCAGCGTGAGTCCGCTCGCCAGCATGGCGGAGATGAGTGCGATGGGGAAACCCGTCGCCTTGGAAGCCAACGCGGAGGAGCGCGAGGTACGCGGGTTGATCTCGATGATGATATCGCGGTCGCTCACGGGGTCGTGCGCCCACTGCACGTTGGTGCCACCAATGACCTTCACGGCGTCCACGATGCGGTAGCTCTTCTCTTGCAGGCGATCGATGACGGCCTGGTCGATGGTCTGCATGGGTGCGGCGCAGAACGAGTCGCCGGTATGCACGCCCATCGGGTCGATGTTTTCGATGGTGCAGACGGTGATCATCTTGCCGGTGGAGTCACGCACGACCTCAAACTCGAGCTCTTCCCAGCCGAGCACTGACTCCTCCACCAGCACCTCGTGCACGGGACTCGCCGCCAAGCCACGCGCCACGACGGTACGCAGCTCGTTCACGTTGTACACCAAGCCGCCGCCGGTACCGCCCATGGTGTAAGCAGGGCGAAGCACGCACGGATATCCCAAATCGCGGGCGATGTCCACCGCCTCATCCACGGAGTAGGCCACTTTGGAGCGGGCCATCTCGATGCCGAGCTCGTTCATGAGCTCCTTGAAGGCCTCGCGGTCCTCGCCACGCTCGATGGCGTCTACCTGCACGCCGATGACCTTCACGCCATACTTGTCCAGCACGCCCGTCTTTGCCAGCTCGCTCGAGAGGTTCAGCGCCGACTGCCCGCCGAGGTTCGGCAGGATAGCGTCGGGACGCTCCTTCTCGATGATGGCGGTCAGGCGCTCAACGTTGAGCGGCTCTATATAGGTGCGGTCCGCCGTACCGGGGTCGGTCATGATGGTAGCCGGGTTAGAATTCACCAGCACGATCTCATAGCCGAGGCCTCGCAGAGCCTTGCACGCTTGGGTGCCCGAGTAGTCGAACTCGCAGGCCTGGCCTATGATGATCGGGCCAGAGCCAATGATCATGACTTTATGTATGTCTGTCCGCTGTGCCATAGGAACTCCGTTCCCTCGTCGCGTCCGAAAATCTTTACTAGTTTAGCGACCAATGCGCCTTGTAACCTTTCCGACAAAAGAAACTCGCATATTGTTAACAACCCATGCCTTCGGCGTTGGCACGCGTCGACCGACTGACGCGTGCATATACGGATACGTGCGGGCACCCGCGACGTGGAGACAACAACGCCAGCAAACCCGTTTCTGCTACCATAGGACCGACGGAAGGAGTTACATGTCCATAAAATTCGAACAAGCACGTTTTGAGGCAGCATACGGCACGGCAGAGCAGTTGCCCGAATCCACTACCCCCGAGGTCGCCTTTGCCGGCCGCTCAAACGTTGGCAAGTCTTCTCTTATAAACAAGCTCGTGCGGCGCAAAGCCCTCGCCCGCACCTCCAGCCAGCCAGGCAAGACCGCAAACATAAACTTCTATGAGGCGGACGGCATCCGACTGGTAGACCTGCCCGGCTACGGTTACGCCAAGGTCTCCCTCAAAGAGCGCCAGCGCTGGGCCGATCTCATCTCCGGTTACTTCGACCAAGAGCGCAGCTTCAACCTCGTCGTCGCCCTCGTAGACATTCGCCACGACGCCCAGAAGCTCGACGTCGAGATGCTGGAGTTCCTCAGCTCAACGGAGCTCCCCTTCATCATCGCCTTTACCAAGGCAGACAAGCTCAGTCGCGCCAAGGCAGACCAGCAAGCCGCCAAGCTGTGCAAGCAGTTTGGCGTGCCGCGCGCGCAAACCATCCTCACCTCTGCCGAGAAAGGCACGGGCATCGACGAGCTTCGTCGTCGCATAGAGGACGCCTGCGAGTAGGACACGCGAAAGGAGCAACCGTCGGGGGTGGAACCCGATGGTTGCACACGCCTTCTCGCTACACGCACGGAAAGGAAAGTCCCCCTTTCCTGTACCCATCCACCGCTCTCGCGTGTTATGATTCTCGTAACTAACTACTGAGCGGGTGGAGAATGATGATTCAAAACGACAGCATGGAGACTCCGCAAACAAGACGCGCCATCCTGGTCGTAGAAGACAACGACATGAATCGCGAGCTTCTTTGCGCCATCCTCGAGGACTCCTTTGACGTTTTGGAAGCGGAAAACGGTCTCGTAGGGCTAGAGCAACTCGAACGCAATTACGAGCACTTGTCGCTCGTGCTGCTCGACGTATATATGCCGGTCTGCGATGGCTTTGAATTCCTTCGCCGTAAGCAAGCGGAAGAGCGCTTTGATTCGGTACCCGTCATCGTCACCACCGCAAGCAACGCGCTCGAGGACGAGATAGAGTGCCTGCGCCTCGGCGCGAACGACTTCGTAATCAAGCCCTATAACGTAGATATTATCCTCAACCGCATAAACAATATCATTCACCTGCGTGAATCTGCCTCTATCGTAAACCAGCTCACCTGGGACAACCTCACCGGTCTCTATAGCAGAGAGTTCTTCTTCCGCCACGTAAACGGCATCACGTCTACTTCGAGCGAAGAGACCTTCGACATCGTCTGCTGCAAAATCATGAACTTCAGCATGCTAAACGACCGCTACGGCAAATCAAACTGCGACGGCATGGTTCGTGAGCTTGCCAGCCGCATTTCTGGCGTATTGCCCGACTTCATGGCGGGAGGTCGTTTAGGCAACGAGGTCTTTGGCTTCCTCATAAAGCACCAAGAAGATCCCAACTGGACGCAATGCCTCTCAGAGACCGCCAAGGGTCTCATGGCCACAAACCTCCACCTGAACTTTGGCATCATGGAGAGCATCAGCCGTGGGCTTCTGGCCTCGCGCGCATGCGACCGCGCCCTTCTGGCCATGGAAGAGATACGCGACACCTTTGGCGTGAGCATCGCATGGTACAACGACGAGCTGCGCGAGAAGCAGGTACATGAGCACGTAATCCTCGAAACCATGGAGCAGGCGCTCGAGGAGCACCAGTTTACCGTGTACTACCAGCCCAAACACGACACCCAGACCGAGGAGGTGGGCGGCGCCGAGGCACTGGTGCGCTGGATTCACCCAGATCTGGGATTCGTCCGCCCCGACCACTTCATTCCAGTCTTTGAACGCAACGGATTCATCACCAAGCTCGACCTCTATGTGTTTGAAGTAGGCGAAAATGTTGAAGACACAAAGGTGGAGGTCAGTCCTGACCTCGTAACCTGGTACGATGCAGGTGTGGCAGCGGGACGAACCGCAGGTGTAGACTTCCAGGGAACAATTCCCTCAGGTACTGGTATGCGCTACGTCCGGCTTACCGATCTCCGTTCACACGCAAACGGGACCTGGCCAGGGGCAGATATCGACGCGGTGTGCGGCATCCATTCCAGAGCGCCTTCTACGGATACATCGCCGGTTTATGACTACGAGACAATACAGATCGTTCTGAACGGACACGAGCTGACACCAACCGATCGAAACGGAACAGTTGTTGAACCGGTGCTTATAAATGGAACAGTATAAAAAAGAAACCGCCATTACAGACATGGACGGTTTTGTGACGATGGCAATGCTTACTGGTGCAGAGAAGGAAGAACAGTAATGGGGGAGAGACTTGCTCAAGGAGGTGTGATGATTGGCAAATTTCGTCACTTGGGATTATTCTTGCCCAGGGATTTCATTTCAAGTCGGACGCGGTAAAATCGGTATCTTCAAACAAACGTTGATGGCTATGGGTTTTCCTGAGTACTTCCATTTCTTATTTAGCCCGGCGGACAAGAAATTTGGAATTGAACCGTGTGGTATTGATGATGAGGGTGCAAAGCACCTTCGAAGTGAAATAGATGAAGAATATAATGAAGTATCCTGTATAAATCTAGTCAGGTATGTCTATAAGGTATGTGGCTGGGATAGAACAATCTCGTATCGCGTCC
>CACXZL010000250.1 GCA_902772085.1 uncultured Coriobacteriaceae bacterium
CTATCGTTACGACAGCGCGATAGAACACTCCCTCGCCATGTGTTACGTTCATAATACGGGTCTTGAGGCCCATGATGCCACGCGTGGGAATGTTGAACTCGAGGTGTGTCTGGGTCTCTCCGGCCTCCATGCTCACCATGCTGCCGCCGGCGTTGCCAAACGTCTCGATGACCTTGCCGGAATACTCGTTGGGGCATTCCACCACGGCCTGCTCCACCGGCTCCAGGCGCATGCCTCCCTCGCCTTTCTTGAAGAGGACGCGCGGACGCCCCACCTGGAACTCATATCCCTCGCGGCGCATGGCCTCCATCAGCACCGAAAGATGCAGGATGCCACGGCCGGCGACCTCGATGCCGGTCTTGTCGGGCAGCTCCTCGATGCGCATGGTGACGTTGTTTTCACGTTCCTGCATCAGGCGTTCCTTGAGCTGACGCCCACCAACGATGTCGCCGTCACGACCCACCAGAGGACTCGTGCTGGCCTCAAAGACGATGGAGAGCGTGGGAGGATCTATCTCGATGGGCTCGAGTTCCACGGGATCATCGGGGTTTGTGTACACGTCACCGATGTCGGTGCCGTCCACGCCCACTACGGCAGCAATGTCGCCGGCTTCCACCTCGTCGCACTCCTTGCGGCCGAGATAGTCAAAGGTAAAGAGCTGCTTCACCTGTGCCATGGTACGGCTGCCATCGTTCTTCACTACAAGAATCTTCTCACCCGAGTGAATCGTGCCGCTGAAGACGCGCCCGATGCCAATGCGGCCCACGTAGCTTGAGTGGTCCACCGTCACACACTGCATGGCAAGCGAACCTTGTGGCTCCACGTCCGGCGCGGGCAGCGAGTCTACGATCATGTCGAGCAAGGGATACATGTCGCCTTCGTCCGGACCGTCCGAGTCGAGACGGGAGAAGCCGTTCACCGCCGAGGCATAGACGACGTGCTCCATTGCAAACTCAATCTGGTCGTCGTTGGCACCAAGGTCCATCATGAGGTCCAAGCTCGTCTCCATCGCCTTCTCGGGATTGGCTCCCTCGCGGTCGACTTTGTTTATGACCACCATGATGCGCAATCCGTTTGCGATGGCGTGACGCAGCACGAAGCGCGTCTGAGGCATCGGCCCTTCGGCAGCATCCACCAGCAGCAGCGCACCGTCGGCCATCTTGAGGACGCGCTCCACCTCGCCCCCGAAGTCGGCGTGGCCAGGGGTGTCGATCACGTTGATCTTTATGCCCCGATACTCTATGGAGATGTTTTTGGCAAGAATCGTAATGCCGCGCTCTCGCTCCTGATCATTTGAGTCGAGGACGCGTTCCTGGACCTTTTGTCCCTCGCGGAAGGCGCCCGAGGCCTTCAGCATCTGGTCCACAAGGGTGGTCTTTCCGTGGTCAACATGCGCGATGATGGCGATGTTTCGAATGTGCTCCTGAAGCATGGGTTCCCTTCGTTCGCTCTTCGTTGCAACCGTGCGATTGTAACAGGATAAGCGAATGTCAAAAGGGGCGAGCCCCCTTTTGACAAAATCCATTCTTAGCCGAGCAGAGGCTCTTCTTCACCGGCTGGCGCAGGATCGGTCCACCTGAAGTTGTCGCCCTCTCCGCGACCTTCATACAGGGAGTACGCCGAAAAACTCGGCCGACCTTTCTCTCCGAACTCGAGAATAAGCGCTTCGGCATAGGTGCCGTCTTCCGCCTCTATGGCACCCTCATAGGCGAGCGCGTATCGCAAGGCGCGCTTCGTCCTCTTTACCCGCATGCGCGCGCCGTTCAGCAAAGCCTCTGGGCCATCATCGATAAACTCAAATGACGTGATATCGCCATCCGCATCTTGTATTACCAGTAATACACCCATTGGTTGCCCCTCGGCGAGCATGTCGAGCGCATCGCCCATCAGCGTGCTCGAGAGTTCGTCGAGCTCTGGCGACACAGTGCCGTATGAGGTATTTTCTTCAGTCATACACGAGTGTCCCTTCTGTATTATGGCTGGTAAATGGTGTATTATCGCGTTAGCACAACCACGAGCCCCATGATGAGACCCACAATCACGGCTACCAGCACGGGTATCCAGACGGAAATGGTGTTTTGACGCTGGGGCTGCTGCACTGCGCGCTGGGCCTCGCGACGGGCATCGCGCGCATCCTGCTCCTCGCGCTGCTTGGCCATGTAGTCACCCATCACGTCACTCACTATCTTGCGGGTGTGCTCGTCTGCGATGCGCTGACGCTCCTCGTCGCTGAGTTCGGTCTCCTCTACGTCCTCGGCATCCTGCTCTGCCAGCTCGCCCTCGAGCTCTATCTCATCGGGTTTTGTATTTGCGTGAATAGTCGTGATAAGCTCAGACATCTGCCGCAGCTGCTCGGTCTTGGACTGGTTGTCTTGCACGATCACATCCAGACGACGGGCCAGCTCGGCGACCTCGTTCGCAGATGCAGGACGCTGCTCGTCGCTCATTTGTACGCCCAACCTCGCGTAATACGTTAATGCCTCGTTCTCGCTACAGTCATGACGCTCAGAATACTCCTGTATTTTGTCGCGTATGTCTGCAGGGACAATCGCCGTGGTCGTCACTGACTCCACCCGTGGGAGATTCTGAAGTGCGTCGAGACGCTCCTGGATCTTGTCAAACATCTCCTGCGATGCAGTGGATGCGCCTTCCGCGCCAAGCGCCTCCTGCGGCCTCTCTGGTAGGGGAATGCCGTTTTCCTCCACCTCTATACCCGCGCGAGCAAAGTGACTCATAGCCTCCGCCTTGGTACAGTTGTGCTCAGTCGCATACGCCTGAATCTTCTCATTAAGGTCTTCGGGCATGCGCATGCTGAAGGTTGTAGTACGTTTGGCCATGATACGCCTCTCTGTTTCGTCTGTAATGCACGTGTATTCTAGCGTATTTCCGCATGATAGGGCCCAAAACAACGACGCCTCGTGATAATCCAAACAAGAAACCGTCCTTGTTTGTCCGCAAGCCAAAAGGACGCAAAGCCTCACGCCATTCATCGCCCGCACCATCAGTCACAACGTCAGTGGTGACTTGCCGCTGATCTTGCGAGCGACGGGATGCTGCCAAATATGAAAAGAGCCGGGCAGATACCCGGCTCGAACATTTGGTGGAGACGATGGGGATCGAACCCACGACCTCAGGCTTGCAAAGCCCGCGCTCTCCCAGCTGAGCTACGTCCCCTTTTAATAAGCGCCCCAGCGGCGACTCGGCTCACGCTGGGGCGCTTATTGTCAAAGGATGGTGGGCCTGACAAGGCTCGAACTTGTGACCTCCCGGTTATCAGCCGGACGCTCTGACCAACTGAGCTACAGGCCCATCCGCAACAAAGAATACTATAGGAATCCCTACCCTTCGTCAACCCTCATTCTAGATTTTTTTAAAATTCTTTTTTGTTATTGTCTATCAGCCTAAAACCAGCTTGCGCCATGTGTCCGTTTGTGCACACGCTCAAACTGTCCGCGTGCAGATACGGACATGTGAGTGACCATATCGCCACCTAATTGTCCGTTTGTGCACACGCTCAAAATGCCCGTGTGCATAAGCGGACACATGCGGCATGAATTCATGAGGCATATGTCCGTTTTCGCACACGTTTCTGTCTGCGTGTGTATAAACGGACTCATATTGGCCGAATCGGCTGTTCTTACGGATGGCATCCCGATATGTGGTGTAAGAAGGGGTGGGTCACCGGAACGAACATCGGTTCCGAACTGACTGGATGTGATTCTACTCCTTCGCCTTGGCGACTTCAACTGCCTTCCCGATTATTTCCCTCGCCCTCGCGCACGCACGCGCGACCTCGAGCTCGGTCGGCTCCGGCGCGGCGAACGAGTCGACAGAGGCTATGGAGTCGGGCGAGAACATGCGGTTGCCCTGGGACCAGTACACGTTCTCCTCGCAGAGCACGGCGCCCACCAGCCTGA
>CACXZL010000251.1 GCA_902772085.1 uncultured Coriobacteriaceae bacterium
CTCACGGGTACCTGCACCTGCTCGTGCGTATCCATCTGACGCAGAGTTACCACCCCTGCCGCCACTTCGTCGGAGCCCAAAACCACACAAACGCGTGCGTCTAGCTTGTCTGCCTGCTTGAACTGACTCTTGAGCGAACGACCTTGATAGTCAGCCTCAGTACGTATACCGGCGTTTCGAAGGGCAAGCACTACGCCAAAGACCGCCGAACGCACATCTGGCGTGCACGCCACATACACGCAACTCGGCTCGCTCCCACCCAGATCCACGCCCTGAGCTTGCAAGGCGAGGGCGATACGCTCGAAGCCCACGGCAAATCCAAGACCAGGAGTTGGCTTGCCACCTTCAAGCTCCATCAAGCCATCGTAACGACCACCCCCGCCGATGGCGCCTACTCCCGCACCCTCAACTTCTACCTCAAAGACGGTGCGCGTATAGTAGTCGAGGCCGCGTACCAACGTGGGATCCTCTACGTATCGCACACCCGCCTCATCCAGATAGCGCTTGACTTGCCCGTAGTGAGCGGCGCACTCCTCGCAGAGGTGATCTGGCGCCAACGGAGCGTCGCTCATCACCTCACGGCAGTGCGCATTCTTGCAATCAAAGGCGCGCAACGGGTTGAGCTCAGCACGCTCGAGGCAGTCGGCACACATCTCCTCCCGGTGATCGAGGATGAACTCGCGTACTCTTTCGCGATATGCCGGGCGACACGTCGCATCGCCCATGGAGTTTATAACGAGTTTGAGGGATTCCGGAGCAAAGCCAAGTCTCTCAAAGAAACTCATCAGCATGATGATGCATTCTGCATCCGCAGCGGGATCTGGAGCGCCCAACCACTCCACTCCCACTTGGTGGAACTGACGCAAACGCCCCTTCTGCGGACGCTCCCCACGAAACATAGGGCCAGCGTACCAAAGCTTCGCGGGAGCACCGCCCTGTGGCACGAAGTTGTTTTGCACTGCCGCACGTACGACGCCTGCCGTACCTTCAGGGCGCAACGCCAACCGCTGCTTTGCCTTGAGTCCTGCCTCGCTGCCCTTCTGAAGCAGGTTCTCTACGAGCGCGCCGGAAAAGACGCGAAACATCTCCTTGCGCACTACGTCAGTTGACTCTCCTATGCCATGTACAAATGTCGCAACTTGCTCAATCGCCGGCGTCTCTATCATGTCGAAGCCATAGGCGCCGAAGACTTCGCGCGCTACGTCGGTCATATGCTGCCAAGCGCGCATATAGCTGCCATACAAATCCTCGGTCCCCTGAACCCGCTGTGCCATGATGAGCCTTTCTCTTTTATTTGCAATTTGTCTAGTATAGCCAAAAAAGGCGCATCCGCCCACGGAAGTGGAAGATATGCCGCATTGGCCAAAAAGAGACCGGCACCTGAGGACGTCGCCCCCACGTACCGGTCTGCAAATTATGGGCAAAAGGGCGAGACCCCTCTGCTATTTATGCGACTTTGACGACCCAGCCAAACTTGTCTTCGATCTCGCCGGACTGGATGCCGGTAAGCGTCTCACGCAGCTTTGCCAGCACGGGACCCACGTGCTCCATACCCGCACCAAAGACATGCTCCACGCCCTGCTGATCCACGACCTTGCCCACAGGGCTGATGACCGCCGCAGTACCACACATTCCACACTCCACGAACTGGTCGATCTCGTCAAAGCGCACCTGACGCTGCTCGACCTTCATCCCCAGCATCTCCTCGGCCACTTGCACGAGCGAGCGGCGCGTGATGGAGGGCAGAATGGAATCGGTTGCAGACTGAGGAACCACCAGCGTACCGTCCTCCTTCACCAGCAGGAAGTTCGCGCCACCAGACTCCTCCACGTAGGTGTGGGTCTGAGGATCGAGGAACATATTGTCCGCGAAGCCCTCCTCATGGGCAAGAACGCTTGGATAGAGGCTCATCGCGTAGTTCAGACCAGCTTTGATGTTTCCGGTCCCATGGGGCGCGGCACGATCATAGTCTGGCACCTTCAGTGCCACGGGCTGCACGCCACCCTTGTAATAAGGACCCACGGGAGTCACGAGGATGCGGAACTGATACTCAGTTGCCGGCTTCACGCCGATGACGTTGCCGGTCGCAATCATGAACGGACGGATGTAGAGCGTCGCGCCGGAGCCAAAAGGTGGCACCCATGCGAGGTTTGCCTCCACGACCTTCTTTACCGCTGCCACAAAACGATCTTCGGGAAATGCAGGCATGCAGATGCGACGCGCCGAATCAGCCATGCGCTGAGCGTTCATATCGGGGCGGAAGCATACGATCTCGCCATCTTTGGTCGTATATGCCTTGAGGCCTTCAAAAACCTCTTGGCAGTAGTGGAAGATACCTGCGCACTCACTGAGCTGCAGCGTATGATCCGGGGTGAGGATGTCTTCCCCCCAAGCGCCGTCTTTGTAGTTGCATACGTAGCTAAAGTCAGTAGGGGTATAGGCAAAGCTCAAGCTGCCCCAATCGATGTCTTTCTTTTCCATGGCGTATTCCTCCTTGCGATGGCCCATTCAAACATGCCCAGTATAGTCTTCGTTTATTTCGGACTGTGGAACAAATGAAAAACTGGCAGGGGACACAAGAGGACGTCCCCTTCGTGCCCTGTCTCGGACACAAAGGGGACGTCCCCTGATTCAATCTCTGAAAGAAACCTTACTGCTGCGCAAGCGTAAGGATATTGATAGAGCTCTTGGCATACAGGTCGCTCAGATAGTTCGTCACGGACTCGTAGTAAGCGCTCTGTGCCTCAGAGTACTTAGAGTATGCGTGCTGATAAGCTGCGTATGCCGCCTCATACGTTGCGCCATCCTTGGAAATCTGGTAATCGGCAAGTGCCTTGGCGAATTCGCCATCCTCGCTCTTCCATTTGTTGTTTTCGGCATCCCACTCGTCACTGGCCTTCTGACGAGCCTCTTCGCGGTTCTTCTGAATCTGATCGTCGGGGAGATTCTCGCCGGCCTCGTTCTTTGTAGCATACTCGGGCTCGGTGGGATACTCGGGCTCGGTAGCGCTCATCTCGCCACCAATCTGGTTTTGCAACTCGTGAATGCGATAGGAATCCCTCAGAAGATTCTTTACCGTCTCCACGTCAAGATTGTTGCTCGTGGCGATGGACTCGAAGTCAGGCGTCTGGCCAAGCGTCTGCTCGGCATAGTTGAGAAGATCCTCGTCGCTTGGGTTGATGCCACGACTCTCAGCCTCGGCAATGGCTATGGAGTTGCGGACTGCGTAGAGAATGTTGTCTGCACTTGGCACCTTGTAGTTGCCATCCTCACCCTTGGCAGATTCAAGGGAGGACGTCATCTCGATGACCTGGCGTGCAGTGATGGACTTGCTTGAACCACCCTGCGTATAGGTGCCAACTACTGTGTTGAGCTCGTTCTCGGTCAGCGAGGTCTTGTTGAGCGCCGCGCCAGAACCGCCCAGCATAAACTTGCCGATGAGAATGCCTATCACGCAAGTTGCGACTGCAATGCCGATCCAGGCGCCCACGCCAAGATTCTGCAGGGCAGACTTCTTGGTGCCTTCTTCCGTAGTGATTTCCTCTGCCATGTCATTTGCCTTTCTCGTATCTCCCCCAATATATGAGGTTTCCTAAGGACAGATATTGAGCAATGGTGCATTTTACTCTTATGCATAACGAGCGCGTTTGTTTCTTGAAATATCCCGTAGTTCAAACACAATTCTCTGAAAAACTTGAAGGACGCAAAGCAAGCGACCTGTAGACGCCACCCATACCGGTGATGTCTGCAGGTCGCCGAGCGCTCTCATCTGCAACTTCTTACGATAATGCGGAGAAATGCCCCACCACAGGTACGCCCACAATGCCAGACGCTTGCTCGCCATCACGTACGCGCGTATCCAAAGCGCTTCTCAGAGCAGCCGCCACGAGCGCAAGCACGAAACCTGCTGCGGCACCTACGAGAGCTATCATAGCATGCCTTGGTCCAGACGGAAACAGTGGTACGTCCGCATCGTCCACAACGCTCACAGCTTGCGTGCCCATGACCTCAGTTGATACTTTTATAGCATCATTTACGATGGCATTAGCTACTTGGGCAGTAAGCTCAGGGTTCTTTCCCGTCACGGACAATGTGATAACACGCGTATCGCTACCACTGGAAACGTCGACTTTATAATCTAAGATGGTGCTAAGACCAAGTTGTTGTGCAACATCGGTTGCGACACGATTGGATTTCAAGATAACCGTAATGTCAGAGGCCACCATCTGTGCCGTACGAAGATCGGTAGCAGACAGCGACTTCCTGCTGCTTTCGTTGTCCAGATCCTGCCGACCGTGAACAAGTGCATACATGCTTGTAACTGCAGTATACTCGTTTGGCATAAGGTAGGAAACACCCAATGCTATAGAGCCTACCACAATCGTAGCCACAATCAAAAGAACGAAGTTCTTTCGAAAGAGCTCAGCGAGATCAATCTCTACTACGCCCTCTTCTTCCACGTAACTAGCCTTCCTTTGAAGCCGATATTGCGATGTATGATTGTAAACAATCTTTTTGCAAAACTACCAAGTCCACAAATATACTCCAAAAGCTACATATGACCATAGGCAGTTGTTATACTAGAAGACACCGCAATTCTCGACACGAAAGGCATCCCATGCAGCTGCAAGTCACTTTGGATACGCCGCGGCTAGACCAATGTACCGAGCTGGTTGAGCAAATCCATGAGTATGTGGATATCGTCGAGGTGGGAAACCCTCTTATCATAGAATCGGGCCTGAACCTCGTACGCGATCTTTCGCAAGAGTTTCCCGAAGTATCCATATGCGCAGACGCAAAAATCGTAAACTCCGGTCATTACATTGCCTCGCGATGCTTCGAAGCAGGAGCATGCATTGTCACGGTCATGGGCGTCGCTGCCGACCAAACGATAGAAGGAGCCGTCGCCGCAGCACAACTGGCTGGTGGACACATCATGGCGGATCTGACTGGCATCATAGACATTGCCGCTCGTTCGCGAGAACTCGAAGATTTGGGCGTACGCTATCTTTGCGGACACACCAGCTATGAAGACCGCCAACTGGCCAGCAATCCCCTCGCGGATACCGGTTTTGGGCTCACGAGAGCACTGCGTTCGGTGCTCGGGTACGACAATCCCCTACGCGAGCTCAACCTCATCCGGTCAAACACCGTTGGCAGGGCATTGCCCGCTATCGTCGGGCGCATCAACTTGGAAAACATCGACGAGGTCGTGGCGGCAAATCCGGAAATCATTCTGGTGGGACGCGCCATCGTGAACTCGGTAGCCCCCGCCCACGCCGCTGCAGACTTGCGCGAGCACCTGGCAAACGTGCGGTGAGCTTGGTCGTCCTTTCGGCGCCATGGACAAGCACCGTGCTCATACAGTCCACGTTCCTGCGAAACTGCACGGTCGCTTTCCATGGCACCTTGCGATCGTCTCTCTATGATGGATAGGCCTTTGCGGCCTCGTAGTAGCGATACATGGACGTCATCGCAAAGAGAGCGTTTTGATCGTCCTCGTTGTCGTCGTGAAGCAGCACAGAAGCAAACGAAAGGGCCGACACGCGCACTGACGCCTCAGTGCCACCAGAGGTGGTAATGACGAAGTCGTGCACAGTTCCCAATTCGTCTGCCATAATATTTGGAACCACAATGCGCCAGACCCCTTCTTTCGCCTTGGCGGTCTCCAACGTGGTACCATCCGCACGCACAGCCGACGTTACGCTCGCATTCTCGCTCATGTGCACACGTAGATAGATCGAGGTATCTGTTTCGAGATCGAGTGACATCGTCACCTTCTTTATCTCGCCATCTTTCGGCACGTTGCATTCGATGGCATACGGTTCGGTGGCAACACGCGCTTCATCCACCATCTGGTTGGTATAGTTCGTCACAGCCTTTATTTCTGCGTAGTCAGTACCTATCTCCCATTTGCGGTAAGCAGAGAGGTAGAGTTGCACGTAGTGACCATAGTCGGCCAAGGCGTGAACGAGGTTGGTGACCTTCTGATCGTACTGGTCGGCAACGCTTTCGTAGTCGGAGAAGTATTGGGAGACGCTATAGGTTTGCGAGACGCTTTTCTCTACTCCGTCTTCTGCATAGTGGAACGTTGCCGTGATGGGCTCTGCCATCTGGATAGAACTCACGTAGCAGGTGAAGGCATAGAACGTGCCAGCGTTGTTTTTGTCTTCGGCGTCAAAGGAGTCGCTCGCCTGGAAGGCACCCTTGCCACCTACGGAGAAGTCCATGTGGCTCTGCGTCCAATCGACGTCTTCTATCGTGGGCAGCTCCATAAAGAACCGCACTCCTATCTTGCCGTCAAGCGAAATAGAGTGGGCGCGGAAGGCAGGACGCACGACAGGAGCAATGACTACCTGCAGGCTTGGCTCGTTGCCGTTGGCATCGTAAATAATGCCATTCTTCACTTGGGCTTGCTTGGGTATCTTCACTTCCATGCCCTCGTCCAGCGTGAGCAGGGCGTTGCCCATGGGCCTATCTGCGTCTATCTGCAGAT
Organism: uncultured Coriobacteriaceae bacterium; assembly: GCA_902772085.1. Taxonomy (GTDB): domain Bacteria; phylum Actinomycetota; class Coriobacteriia; order Coriobacteriales; family Atopobiaceae; genus RUG440. Next base: position 6,497 of record CACXZL010000251.1, read on the forward strand.
GCTTCACTCCGTTCTTTACCACAGCCTCGGAGGCGGTAATACCTATGCCGGCGCGATCGCCCGTTCCTGTAATGGTAAAAGAACCATTGGTAAACGTAATGGTAGACCTCGTCGCCTGCACAGGCCTCGCTCGCCCTCGTATGGTAAAGTTGCCACCCAAAGTCAACGTACCACCCTCTACGAAGATGCCCCTGGATTCGCCTTCCACCAC
>CACXZL010000252.1 GCA_902772085.1 uncultured Coriobacteriaceae bacterium
TGGCGCTGCCCGTCGTCATGTTGCTCTGGGCTTGGCTCAGGCTGCCAAATGCCGCATTGGTCACGAGCGTATGCGCGTGCCTTGCCCTCGTGCCGTTCTTCGCGGGTTTCGAGAGGTCGCGCAGACGTGCCCGCGACCTTATGCCCATCGTCGTCCTGACCGCGCTGGCCGTTGCGGGCCGCCTTGTCTTCGCGCCTGTGCCGGCCATCAAGCCCATCGTCGCGATTATCGTCATGGGGGGTCTGTGCTTCGGGCGCGAGGAGGGTTTTATGATCGGGGCGCTTGCCATGCTCGTCTCGAACGTGTTCTTTGGACAGGGACTCTGGACGCCCTGGCAGATGTTCTCGATGGGGCTCGTGGGCTACCTCGCGGGCGCCATGGGAGGTCATAGGTGGCTGGCGCGGCGATGGTCGGTCGCTGCGTTCGGCGCGACGATGGCGCTCTTGTATGGCTTCATCCTCGACACATGGACGATCGTGGGGTTCGTGTCGGATGCGAATGCCGTCAGCGTGCTTACCACCTATGCGGCCGGCCTCGTCAACAACGTTGCGAGCGCGATGGGGACCGCGGCATTTCTCGCCCCTATCGCGTGCTCCTGGCCGCGCATTTTCGGGCGTATCAAAGAACGCTACCTGACTTGATGCACCACGGTCTTGCTCCGAACGCCTTGCGCGCCGACTTCGAGCGGCTGTCTGGTGATGCTCGGAGGTGCCCCCAATGGTAGGCGTCGTCCTATGTCGTGCGAGTTGTACTAATAGAACGTTCTATTGATAACTAGCCCAATAGTACCATCTCCGACAGGATGGTTGTGGAGGCGGTCGAGATGGCCAAGGCAAAGCGTCTGGAGATCGACGAGCTGGACAGGAGGCGCTCGCGAGGAGCAGGTCGGTGAGCGCCGGGATGTCAAGCGGGCGAGGATCCTTCTCGGGAGGGCCGAGGGGAGGCGCGTCGACACGGTGGCCGCCGAGGTGGGGGTGAACCGCAACACGGTCATGCTGTGCGAAAGGCAGTTCCGGGAGGGCCGCCTGGACGCGGCTCTGGTGGACGCAGCAGGCCGTGGCGCGAGCACAAGCGGACACTCGCGCGGCGAATGGGGGCAGGACGTGTCCGTTTGTGCACACAGGGCGCCCGCGCGTGTGCAAAGTCGGACACGCGGAGGCCGATTCGGGCGATTACGAGTCCGTTTGTGCACACGCTCTCTTATGGCGTGTGCAAAGTCGGACACGAGACCGGCCGTGTCGCGCCGCTCTTGTCCGCTTGTGCACACGGGACGCTATGCGTGTGCAAAGTCGGACACGAGACCGGCCGTGTCGCGCCGCTCTTGTCCGCTTGTGCACACCGTTGAGTGCCCCGTGTGCACAAGCGGACACGACGTCGGGCGAGGGGCTTGGGAGCCTCCGCGCGCGAGGGGCCAACGGCCGGCGGGCCCGCGCGGTAGGCCGAAACGATCTCTTCGGGCTGACAAGGGCTGCCTGAGCAGCCGCTTTTCTGCGGGGCTGACCCGGCGGGGCGCTCCGCGGATCGCTGGGCGACACGCGCGGGCCTCCCGGGGCGAATCCGCGCCGCGCCCGGCGGAGGAGTGTCGGACGTTCTCTGAGGCGGGCACGTGGCGAAGGCGTTCGGGAGGGCGTGCGTAACGTCCAGTTATTCGTGGAACGCCCCACTGGGCGGTATAATGCTGTGAGAAAAACCTTATATATGAAGACTTAGATTTCTGTATATACCGTCACTTAATGGGAATACTTATACCGAAAAGAAATCACGCACCATAGGAGGACGACTACATGAGACCAGACAAGTTTTCATATACGGCAGCCGAAGCCCTGCAGGCAACCATGGGTATCGCCGCAGACGCCCAGGCTCCGGCTATGGCTCCCATACACATGCTCGCCGCTCTTCTTGATTCGGGAGAGCGCAACATCACGGCGATTATAGAGCGGATCGGAGCCGATCCCACGAGCATTCGCACACAGGTGCAAGCCGTTATCGACCGCGCACCTAAGGTGAGCGGCGATACAGCCGGCACAAACATGACGCAAGACCTCATGCGTGCCATCAACGACGCAGAGAAGACGGCGGACAAACTCGGCGACGCCTATACCACGACCGAGCACCTGCTTTGCGGTATCGCTGACTCCAAGTCCGAGGCGGGAAACATACTCAAGAACGCGGGCGTCACAAAGAAGCGCATCTTGGAGGCACTTGAGGATTTGCGTGGTGACGAACGCGTGACCAGCCAGGACGCCAAGCCACAGTTCAAAGCCCTCGAGCAGTATGGTCGCAATGTGACCGACCTTGCCCGTCAGGGCAAGCTCGACCCGGTCATCGGACGCGTGGAGGAGATTCGCCGCACCATCCAGGTGCTCAGCCGTCGCACGAAAAACAACCCCGTGCTCATAGGCGAGCCTGGTGTGGGAAAGACCGCCATCGTGGAAGGTCTGGCGCATCGTATCGTAAACGGTGACGTGCCCTCTACGCTGCGCGACAAGGACCTCGTGGAGCTCGACATGAGCGCGCTGGTGGCTGGCGCGAAGTACCGTGGCGAGTTCGAGGATCGCTTGAAGAGCGTGCTCAAAGAAGTGCAGAAGGCCAACGGTCAGGTCATCCTCTTCATCGACGAGCTGCACACCATCGTGGGTGCCGGTGCGAGTGAGGGCTCCATGGACGCGGGAAACATCCTCAAGCCTGCCCTTGCGCGCGGTGAGTTGCATGCCATTGGCGCAACGACGCTCGACGAGTATCGCAAGTACATCGAGAAGGACCAAGCGCTGGCTCGTCGCTTCCAGACGGTACTCGTGACCGAGCCCACGGTGGAAGACACCATCTCCATCCTGCGTGGGCTCAAGGAGCGCTATGAGCAGCACCATTCGGTCCGTATCAGCGATGCGGCGCTCGTGTCTGCGGCCGACCTGTCGGATCGCTACATCTCCGAGCGCTTCTTGCCCGACAAGGCCATCGACCTCGTGGACGAGGCGGCAAGCCGTCTCCGCATGGAGCTTGACTCCATGCCCACCGAGATCGATGCGGTGGACCGCAAGCTCACCCAGATGCAGATAGAGGAGGAGGCTCTGAAGAAGGAGGAGGACGATGCCTCCAAGGAGCGTCTCAAGACGCTGCAAAAGGAGATTGCCGCTACGGAAGAGAAGCTCGTCGGCATGAAGGCCAACTGGGAAAACGAGAAAGGCGCCATCGACCGTCTGCAAGAGCTCAAGAAGCAAATCGAGGACGCGCGCACCGAATGCGACCTTGCCATGCGCAATGGCGACTACAGCCGCGCGGGCGAGCTGCAGTACTCCATCATCCCTGGGCTCCAGCAAAAGTACGACGAGGCCGAGGCAGCGCTCGAGTCGCGTCAGGCGGAGGGAGGCATCCTCAAGGAGACCGTGACGACCGACGAGATCGCCGAGGTCGTCAGCAGCTGGACGGGCGTGCCGGTGTCGAAGATGATGCAGGGCGAGATGGACAAGCTCCGCAACCTCGAAGAGGAGCTGCACAAGCGCGTGGTGGGGCAGGACGACGCGGTGACCGCCGTCGCATCTGCCGTGCGCCGCAGCCGCGCGGGCCTCTCCGACCCCAACAGGCCCATAGGCAGCTTCTTCTTCCTGGGGCCGACCGGCGTGGGCAAGACGGAGCTTGCGAAGGCGCTGGCCGAGAGCCTCTTTGACGACGAGCGGGCGCTGGTGCGCATCGACATGAGCGAGTACATGGAGAAGCACTCCGTGGCTCGCCTCATCGGCGCCCCTCCCGGATACGTGGGCTACGACGAGGGCGGCCAGCTCACGGAGGCCGTGCGTCGCCGTCCGTACTCCGTCATCCTTCTCGACGAGATGGAGAAGGCGCACCCGGACGTCTTCAACGTCCTGCTCCAGGTCCTCGACGACGGCCGGCGCCTGACGGACGGCCAGGGCCGTGTGGTGAGCTTCAAGAACACGATCGTCATCATGACCGGCAACGTCGGCTCGCAGTTCATCGCCGCGGCAAACACGTCAGGGGATCCCGACGACGTCCATCGCCAGGTAAACGAGGCCCTTCGCGAGACCTTCAAGCCCGAGTTCCTCAATCGTATCGACGACGTCGTGGTCTTCCATTCGCTCGGGTTGGGCGACATCGAGCACATCGTCGACATCCAGCTGGGGGACGTCCGCGAGCGCCTGGAGAAGGAGCGCATCGAGCTCGAGCTCACTCCCGCCGCCGTGCAGTCGCTCGCCTTCGACGGCCTGGATCCCGTGTACGGAGCCAGGCCCCTCAAGAGGCTCATCCAGCGCCAGGTCGTGGACAACGTGGCGAACCTCATCATCGCCGGGGAGGTGCGCGAGGGAGATACCGTGCTGGTGGACGTGGGCGCAGACGACCGTCTCTTCGCCGCGCGTAAGTAGCGGGATTGGTACAGACATAGCAGCTGCGGGGGTGCGTGCATGTTTGCGCACCCCCGCAGTTTCTTTGGGGCTCGTTTCTTGTCTCGATCTTTTCGATGCGCCTGTACGCTCGTTGAGGGTTCCCTGCTCGTAGGCCCTCCCGCGACTCTCCGAGTCCAGCGGCCGCCGCCCACCTCGCGGCCCGCGGGGCCGGCCGCTCCCGGGGGAGGGCCCGCCGCCGGGTCGCCGCCCCGGGGGCGCTACATCTCCTCCCAGGGCGTGCCGGTCTCGCTCGCGGTTATGATGTCGTCGTGGTCGAACTCTATGACCTCGAGCTCAAGGCCCTGGTACGTCTCTCGCACGCTCATGCCGTCGCCTCCCTGTAAGCAATGCTCGCGTCGTAGTACTCCAGGAACGCGGCCATGGCGTCCCTCTCAAGGTCCGTACCCGACGGTTTATTGAAGACCGTCCACACGTAGGACAGGGGGTAGACCTCCACCGAGTAATTCGCGGAGCCGGCGGCGCCCGTCACCATGAGCTTGTCGGCCAGCCGGTGGGCGGGTATGCCGTCCAGGCGCAGGACCCAGCTCCCGTCTGCCTGCTTCGCCACGTCTGCCTGCTTCGCCACGTCGCTGGAGCCGGGACTCGGCTGGAGGGTGCCCGACGGCTCTGCCAAGGCGCCGGACCCCGGCCTCACGAGGACGCTTATGCCGGTTCCGGAGTCCAGGTGCAGCCTGTAGGAGGCCCCGACGCCCGTGTTGCCGAAATCCTTTGTTATCGCGTATGTGCCCGCGCTCGTCTTTACGTCGTCGTAGTTGTACGCCTTCTTGTACGGCTCCTTCATCGCGGCGTATTTCCCGCCCGCGCCCAGGCCGAAATGGTGCTCCTCGGAGAGCCAGAGCTGCGCGTAGTAGCCGTAGTCGTTGATGGCCTTTGCGAGCCGGACCATCTTGTCATTGAAGGTACTGTCGTGACTCACGACGTAGTCCGTGTAGCGCTCGACCGAGTAGCTCGCGGTCGCGGTTCCGGCCTTGGCCTCCCCGTCCCAGTGCAGCGTGGCAACCACCTCGTCGGCCATCTCCAGGGAGGCCACGCCGCAGGCGACGCTGTACCTGCCGTCCTCGCCGGGCTCGCCGAGGCTCGCGGTCCCGGCGCCCCTGCCGCCGACCGTGAACGCCACGCTTGCCTTCGTCGCGTCGAAGTGCTGCGGCACCTCCAGGGTGAACGTGACGCCTATCTTGCCCGAGAGCACGAGGAAGCAGCCCCTGAACGCGGGCTTTCCCGTGAAGTACCCCGGGGCGCCCGAGCCGCCGTCCACGCGGGCGTACGTCTTGTCCGTGGGGTTGCCGTCGCTGTATTTGGTGCCATTGCCGCCCTCGAGGCGCGTGCAGCCGGTGAACATGCCGGATGAGTACTGAACTCCCGTGTTCCAATCGCAGACCGCGATGGTGGTGAGCTCGGAGCAGCCATTGAACATGTCGACCGTATAAGTCACTTTTTTCGTGTCCCAGCCGGAGAGGTCGACGGAGGCGAGGCTTGTGCATCTGCGGAACATGTCGGACATTTTCGTGACGCTGCCCGTTTTCCAATTGGAGAGACCGCCGACGGAGGCGAGGCTCGCGCAGCCGTTGAACATGTCGGACATGTTCGTGACGCTGCCCGTGTCCCAGCCGGAGAGGCTATCGACGGAGGCGAGGCTCGCGCAGCCGTTGAACATGTCGGACATGTACATGACGCTCCCCGTTTTCCAATTGGAGAGACCGCCGACGGAGGAGAGGCTCGTGCAGCCGCTGAACATGTTGGACATGGTCGTGACGCTGCCCATTTTCGTATTCCAGCCGGAGAGGCCGTTGAGGGAGTTGAGACTTGTACAACCGCTGAACATGTTGGACATGTTCGTGACGCCGCTCGTCACCCAGCCGGAGAGGCCGTCGAGGGAGTCGAGACTTGTGCAGCCGCTGAACATATTAGACATGTCTGTGACGCTGCCTATCTTTGTATTCCAGTTGGAGAGGACATCGAGCGAGGTAGAGGTGAGCTTGGTGCAATTTTGGAACATGGAGGACATGTTCTTGACGCTGCTCGTGTTCCAATTGGAGAGGCCGTCGAGGCCACCGAGGGAGTCAAGGGCGGAGCAGCCGCTGAACATCTTGGACATGTTCGTGACGCTGCCCG
>CACXZL010000253.1 GCA_902772085.1 uncultured Coriobacteriaceae bacterium
GAGGCGAAGCGTCTCGAGAAGGAGCTTGCCAAGGCCGAGAAGCAGCTTGCCGGTATCGTGCGTACGCTCGAAAACCCTGGTTTTGTGGCCAAGGCCTCCACTGACGTCATCGCAAAGAAGCGCGAGCAGCGCGAGGATCTCGAGCGCACCATTGCCCAGCTCAACAGCCAGCTTGAGGACTTCGCATAGAGGGTATGATCGAGCGCCTCTGAGAGTCTGAGAGGCGCGTACAGGTAAGGGGCAGCCTCCTTCATGGTCCGTTTCGGTTCATGAAGGAGGCTGCCCCTTACACGCGGAAAGAGACGGGCGCGTAAGCGCATGCCGCGCTGCGTGCCTACCCGAAAGCGATCCTGTCCTTGTACGCCCTGCTCGCCGTAGCCTTGCGGACTTGGCGCTTCATTCTGAGCACGCCTGCCTGCTGGCTTCCCATTGCTTAAACGTCTGCCAAAAACCCATCCCAATTGCAGGTGACCCGCTCGAGCACGGATTCGTTGCGAATGGCCTCGAGCTGGGTGAGCGTCCGTTCGAGCGAGGAGACGATGTCTGCGGCAGACGCGCAGGATCTCTCTGAAGGCGGCAGGTCCGTCTCGAGAAGCATGCGGTCTGACGGGATGAGCTTGAGCTGCTCCTTTGCGCGCATGCGGATGGCACGCCAGAGATCATCGGTCGAACCGCTGAACCAGTGAAAGATGCATCTGCACGAATTCGCGCAGCCGGTATGCTCGAGAATGTCCAGCACGGTACCAGCGGATCGAACGGAATGAATGCTGAGGACTTTGTTTGTGGAATCGGCGCAGAGCTCTGCGATGTGCGTGAAGATTTCCTGCTGTAGACCATGATCCTTTCGCTTGGGAGAGAAGTCGAGGCCTACCTCGCCGATCCACGACGTCTGGGATGCAAGTCCGTCGAAAAGATCGAGGTCGATTTCTCGTGCCCACCATGGATGGGCTCCAAGCCCGAGAGAGACGTTTGGCATGTCTCCAATAAGCTCGCGCATACGTACGAACCCTTCGGGCGTCACGGTGTTTGCGAAGAGGTGCAGGTTCATGGCGCCCGCATCGAGCGCCACGTTGTGTGCCTCATTGAAAAAATCAAGATGCACATGCGCGTCGTGAAGTCGCATGTTCTTCTCCTACGTGCGTGAGAGTTACTAGCCACTGCATGAGACTGTAAAGGCTTATCGACCATGTGTACGCCGTGCTCAAACATTCCTTGCTGCGTTGCACACCTGCGCGCGCTGCAGCGTCAGGTCAATGGGTCTATACAGTATCCCCGCTACTGTTCACGCACTAGTATAACCCGCTTTAAACAACGCTCCTTTCTATAAGGTTGTTTGCGTTGTATCATAGCAAGGTGAAGCGTTACTGGAAGAGAGTATCGAGATGGCTGAAACCAGTTTCGTGACAGATGATGCGAAAGATGCGGAAGGGATGGTCGTTATGAATACCAAGGCAGAAATGGCCCTGAACGATTTTGTAGCGAAATATGATGCGTTCATTATGAAGTGTGCGGAGTTCGAAGCGTCAGGGCAATGGAATGTCGAGAAGCGTGGAATGATGTCTGCGTACTTCGAGACTGACATCTTTGCCGTTGCCTTGCAAATCATGTCTGCTGACGGGGTGTTTGAGCGTGCGGAAGCCGAAGTCATAAACAAAATGTTTTCGACAGAGTACACTCCCCGAGAGCTCAACGCGATATACAACTCTGCCAAATCGGTGATTGACGACTACTGCGATTCTGATGCCAATGATGCGCTCATAGTACTCTATAGGCTCGACGAGGGAATGTGTGAAGACTATAGAGAGCTTATCATGGAGGCGTGCAACGTTGTTTCGTTGAGTGACGGAGTCGCTGAGGGGAAGGAGCGGGCCATTATCAGTCGGCTCAGGAGGGCTCTCGGTATATAGCGATCAATAGTCGTCTGCGCAGCGTCATCCGTCTCGCTCAAGAAACGTCAAATCCTTTCAGCGCTATGGTCCGAGCGGCGCCGGGCGATTTCGGCGGCGGTCTAACAAAAGATATTGAAATTGCCGCCCCTGGGAGGCTTTTCATGTGGTCTTGCCGTAAACGAAACTAACAAAAGATACTGAAATTGCCGCCCCTGAGAGGATTCCCAGGGGCGGCAATTTCAGAAGCTATGCAGCGTTGCGAACCCTAGCTCGCTTCTGTCAGAGACGGACGTGCGTTAGTCGAGGGCATCCATACTGTGGAGGAAGGCGGCCATGTCGGCGCGGGCCACGTTTGCGTAGGGGCGGAACTCTGCGGTGCCGTCCTCGTGCTTCCAACCCTCGGAGATGCCGGACTCGGCGAGCCACATGATCTCGCGATAGTGGGCGGTCTCCTCGGTCACATCGGTGAAGGACTTAGCGCCGCTCGGCTGCCAGTCGTCGTCCACGATACCCCAGTTCTTCGCGAGGCGGAAGAGGAAGGCGGCCATGTCGGCGCGGGCCACATCGGCGTAGGGGCGGAACTCGGCGGTGCCGTCCTCGAGCTTCCAGCCCTCGGAGATGCCGTTCTGGGCGAGCCAATAGATGTCGTCTGCATGTGCGGTGGTCTCGTCCACATCAATGAAAACCACGGAGCCTTTCATTGCCTCGGCAACCTGGTCAGAGAGCGTTGCGTACAGGCGCTCAGCCATCTCCTTGTGACCTTGTGCGTCAGGATGGGGATCGGTGTCGTTGCCCGTCGAGACACCCCAAACGTCCACGTAGGTGGCATTGTAACGCTTGGCGAGAGCCTTGGTGTACTCATTCAGCTTAAGCATCTGCGGAGCGCTAGTCTCGGAATTGAAGAGCTGGAGAATGCTCGAGGTGGTGTTCTCCAACATCTCCAGGTACTCCTCGGGAGTCATATCTCCGTCGTCGGCTGCGGCGCTAAGGCCCGTATCGCTCTGCGCCACGGCATCAGCAAGAGCATGAGCAAGAACTTCCTCAGACTGCGTCACCTGAGCCTGCGGTGTATACTTCACTGCCTCTTTCAATATCGCATCGATGAGAGCCTTCAGCTGCTGTACCTGAGGATCCTCGGCCATCTCTCCCGTGGACTCGTAGGGGTCAAACATGCCCACCAGCGCTATGCTTGCGGTCGGATTGACTGCCTTGGTCGTCTTGACGACGCTCTCTACCTGAAGAGCTGCATTTAGTACATAGGAATCGGAGTTCTCGCCTACCGACTGCAGGTATTGCGCCGCCTCGACTACGCTCTCATAGGTAATCTCGTCGCTGCCTTGCTGCAAAGAGAGCAGACCTGCGCCGACAGCGGTTTCGGTGCTTGTGCCAAAGAGCGTCAAAGCGAGCGACAGTGCGAGGGACTCTAGAATCACGTTGCCGCTGTCTTGCATGGGAACCACAACGGCCATGATGATGTCGTTTCCACCAAGCTCGATGCTCACGAGGTCGGCTTCGGGGAGGTAGGCGTCAAAGATGTCGTGATAGTGCAGGAGTGGCTCGCTCGCGCCTGCGCTGCCGAACGTCTCGAGAATCCTCTCTGCGACTTCGCCTTTGCACGTCTCACGGATGGTCCGCTCGACGTCTACAGCCCTATATGCGGTGGCAGCGAGATTCGTGGATTGTACGTCATAGCCCTTCTGCTGGCCGAGCTCCTTGATCATCTCGCCAAACACCATGGGGTAGGCCTCCATCACGGGGTTGGCGATGAGCTCGTCGGTGAGGATGAGGGCCCTGTCTTGCGCCAGCGCGTCGAGGCCGTCGCCTTTACCGGGGGTGAGTCCAAATCCAGACGTGATGCTGTCGCCGAGCGCGACATACTTGAAGGTTTTCTCTCCTGCCACTTCCGCAAAGGCCGCGTGCGGTATCGTGCACGCAACAAGCGCTACGGTAAGTAGCATGGACAGAAATCTCTTTAGTTTCATACAGTTCCTCCTTTGTCTGTGTACGCATGGCACTTCGTCTGGCCATGCGTAACCATTTAACCAAAAGTATCCCCCTCAGACAATTGACGCATTGCGTAATCAAGAAAAGGGACACCTTTGTGCCAAAATGTGTGGGACCCCATTGCACGTGAGGGGTCCCTTTTGATGTCTAATACTGGTAGTGGATTACACCGACTTTTCGCCGTACGGTCGTTCCGTCCTCGGAATAATCGACCATGTAGTGGTGCTTTGCGTCGCATGGGGAGCTATAGCCCTTGTAGTCATGCGCAAGGAACAAGTAGTCTCGCTTGCTGGTAACCTCCCCAAGGGGGAATTCCTGGTAGAACTTCACTGCGTCAAGATGGTACTTGTTGCAGAAGTAATCCACCAACTCGCGCTTGGGCGTCTTGCACTTTGGATCCAGGATGATTTGGCCCACCACGTCATGCCCGCCGCATTCGTTCTTGAATGCGGTGATCTCCCACTCAAGGATGGGGTCGTTCTCATCGAGGGAGTATTCGATCAGGAAGAGGTAAACGCGATTGGTGACATTGCCTTCCTCGTCGATGTAGGAGTCAGACTCCCTCCCCATGATGTTGTAGGACCCGTCAGCGTGACGCAAGGCGATGTCGCCGGTGATGCCCCACTTCACGCCGTCCTCGTCCACATACCAGCGGGCAGCCGTTGCCTCAGGGTTGTCCAGATAGCGGTCTGCCGCGGCGGGGCTGGTGGCATGGAGGTTGGCCAACACCTCGTTTTCCGTGACCAGGTTGCCCTCGTCGTCCACGAGCTTTACGTGCACGTGGGGCTCCAGCGGCAGTCCGGTCTCGTTGGTCTTGGTCTGCTCGTCCATGAAGTACGTGACCAAGGTGACGCCGCCCTCCTCGCTGGCACCGCCGCCCAGCGAGTAGCGAATCTTGCAGCCGTTGGCGCGCAGCCAGTTGTCGACCTTTGCGACGGCGCTCTTCGTGATGGGCTCACCACCGGAGCCTGGTCGCGTCAGGTTCTTCAGCGCCTCGGGTCCCATCACGCCCTGCTTCACGGCTTTCATATAGAAGCTTGCCGTCGCCACTACGCAGTTGGCCTTCGTCGCCGCAAGGTCGCGGGCAAAGGTGTTGCTGTTGTATATAGGCTGAGGCATCAGGATGCCACCACGCGCCAGAGGCATGAACGTGCAGACGCGCTCTCCCGTCATGTGCGTGAGGGGGATGCACTGGAAGTTGCGCTCGCCGACGACGTTCTGGGTGTCGAGACCCGCGTGCATCTCCAGGTACGCGTTCAGGGAGGCCTCCTTGTAGACGACGCACTTGGGTTTGCCGGTGGTGCCGCTGGTGTAGTAGTAGCTGGTGTCGCGGTCCAGATCCGTCGGTCCGTAGGGCAGTGGCAGATCGCTCTTTAGGCCAGCCTGCTTCAGGTCCTCGAGCTTGATGAACTCCACGCCCTTGATCTTGTCGAGATTCATGAGGCATTCGGTGATCTGATTGATGTCGAAGACCTCCTGCATCTTCTCAGGCATCTCGGAGGTGTCCATGAAGAGGCCCTTCCGGTCCTCTGGCAGGTAATCGTCGAGGCTCATGATGATTACCTTGTCTACGTGTCCCTCATTCAGATGGTCTACGAAGTAGGGGAGGAAGGCATCGAGCGTCACGATGGTGGAGGAGTTCTTGTCGCGGGTGTAGGTAAGGAAGTCGTGCTTCAGATAGAGAAAGTTCACGTTGTTGCTGATGGCTCCCAAGAAGTCGACGGCAAACAAAACCATCGTGTTTTCGACGCTCACCGGCATGCAGAGCGTGACGACGTCGCCCTCCTTCACGCCCGCAATCTTGAGGCCCCTCGCGTAGGCATCGCGCAAGCCTGGAAGCTCACCATAGGTGATGTGCGTTCCATAGAAGTTTATGGCATCCCCATCAAGGTTGTCCTGATTGAACGTCATGATATTGTCAAAAATGCTCATGTTGTAGATGGGCAGTCCGTTGATCTCGCGAACGACCTTTGCCCACGAGGGAAACTTGCGCACAATCTTGCTCGTATTCAGGCCAGTAACTTTACTCATGATCACCTCACTTGTTTCATAGCGGTAAAACAAAACCTCTGTAAGCAGGTAAGCTGTATTAAAGGTTTTTTTGATATGGGTTACTATTGCAAGTGATGATTATTCACCTAATCTGCATGTCGTTTACGAGTGATAATAATAAATAAACATTATTAATTACCTTAAGGTATGTGATGACCGTACCTACTGACTGATTTGTTTCGGTGTGGACAAAAGAGCCGGCTCTGGGGAACTGTTTTGCAAAAGAGCGCTACGATGAGCTGCGTCGTTAGGAGAGGTATGCATAAAGAATTCTTAATGGGCAACCAGGCAATAGCGCTTGGTGCACTTGCGGCTGGCGTGCAGGTGGTGACAGGCTATCCCGGCACGCCTTCCACCGAGGTGCTCGAGACCGTCGCAAAGCGCAGGCACGATGGGGTCTACGTCGAGTGGTCCATAAACGAGAAGGCCGCCATGGAGGTGGCGGCCGGCGCGGCCTATGCAGGCGCGCGTGCGATGATGACCTGCAAGCAGGTGGGGCTCAACGTGGCGTCTGACCCGCTCATGAGCCTTGAATACATCGGCGTGAAGGGCGGTCTGGTGGTGCTCGTCGCAGACGATCCTGGCCCCATATCTTCGCAGACCGAGCAAGACACGCGCACGTTTGCGCAGTTCTCGAAGGTTCCGTTGTTCGACCCCTCGAGCGTGGACGAGGCGTATCGCATGGTGCAGGACGCGTTTGACCTGTCCGAGCGTCTCGGCTCTCCCGTCTTCTTGCGTCCGACGACGCGCGTCGATCACGGCTATGAGGCCATAGACGTGACCGACGAGGACGAGTGGCGCCATGAGACACCAGAGGGATTCGTGAGGGATGCCTCGCGCTGGGTCATCTTCCCACGCCTTTCGGTCGCAAACCACGCAGTGATAGAGCGACGCAACGCGGCGCTTGGCGATGAGCTCAGCGATTCCTCCTATAACTTCGTGGTGCCGGAGCGTGGCGACGTGCCTCGCGTGGGCATAGCCACGCAAGGAATCAGCTACACCTACGTGTGCGACAATCTGGATGACCGCGATCGACCGCGACTGCTTCGCGTGGGAACTCCCTTTCCGTTCCCGGAGCGTAAGGCAGTGGAGTTTCTTCAAGGGCTCGAAGAGGTGCTCTGCATAGAGGAGCTCGATCCCGTGATAGAGCGGGAGCTGCAGCGGGTTTGCGGGAAGTTCGGCCTGCGCGTGAGGATTCGCGGCAAGCTCACGGGTGACATACGGCCTTCGGGAGAAAACACGGTGGAATCGGTCGGCAGGGCCATAGACGCCTTGCTCCAGAGGGATGACGTGGCCAAGACGAGCGAGACGCAAGGAGAGGGCGAGAGGCTGCCACAGCTGCCCATGCGTCCGCCGGTGCTTTGTGCGGGATGTCCGCATAGGGCGAGCTTCTACGCCGTCAAGAAGGCCATGGGACGTCGCAAGACGATCTACTGCGGAGACATCGGCTGCTATACGCTCGGAAACGCACAGCCCCTCGACATGGTGGACACCTGCCTTTGCATGGGTGCGGGCATAAACATCGCCCAGGGCGTATACCATGTGGAGCCCGACACCGCCTGCTTCGCGTTCGTAGGCGACTCGACGTTTTTCGCGAGCGGCATCACCGGCGTGGTGAACGCCTATTACAATCAGGCGAGCCTCACGCTCGTGGTGCTTGACAACTCGACGACCGCCATGACGGGGCATCAGCCGCATCCCGGCACGGGCCGCACGATGATGGGCGAGGTCGTGAGTGCGGTGAGCATAGAGGCCGTGTTGCGCGCGATAGGTCTCACCTGCGTGGAGACGGTGGACCCGCTCGACCACGAGCTGGCGGTGGCGACCGTGCGACGTGTGGCTGACGAGCCCGGGGTGAAGGCGATCATCTTTAGGTCCCCTTGCGTCGTCCTGGCGAAGCCGCAGGCGCGAAGCGCAGTCGATTCCCAGAAGTGCATAGGGTGCAGGCGATGCGTGATCGAGCTCGGGTGTCCGGCCATCTCCCTCGTGGACGGCAAGGCGTCCATCGACGGCTCACAGTGCAGTGGCTGCACGCTCTGCGGGCAGGTGTGCCCCGTCGGTGCGATAAGCGGAGGTGAGCGGCTGTGAAAA
>CACXZL010000254.1 GCA_902772085.1 uncultured Coriobacteriaceae bacterium
CCCCCATTCGCCGCGCGAGCGTCCGCTTGTGCACGCGGCCGCTCAGGTCGCGTGCGAATGCGGGCGTCGAGGCGCCTAGACCGTCCTCCGCGCTTCCGGAAAGGCACGCGTGGCCGGACGCGCGTGCGTGGCGCTGACCAGCGGGAACGCGTGCCCGTCCTCGAGGTCGATGCCCGTCGGCAGCGACGACCGCCTCCGCAACCATTCTGTCGGAGATGATACTATTGGTCTAGTTATCAATAGAACGTTCTACTAGTCTGACCCTCCACCTTCGCGCGCTGTCCTCGCCTGCCGCGGGGGCGGTCTATTGGGCATGCGGCGTCGCGGTTGGCGCTGCGCGGCAGGTGCCCCTCAGCCGTTTTCGTGCGAGTTACCGTTGCCAGGTGACAACACAAACACTCCGGTCTTATCGGAGGGGCAGGCTTCAAGTTCAGGAAATCGAGAATGCGCCTGCCGTGGTCGAAACCCCAAATGCGGTGGGATTCCAACGTGTTACACTGCCTCCAACCTTTATTTGTATTTGGCCGAAAACAAAAATACGGGGGAGGTCCCTCGGGGCGGGGAATGCTGCAAGCGGCGCGCCTTGTGCTTCGCAAACAATGTGGGAGGCCACTGGGAGAGGAAGGTGTTCTCATGTCTGAACAAGTGAAGAAACAAGAAGAGCAGGTCTTCAACCAGCAGCTCGATTTGGACGAGCTGGATGCTGCTGCGGGTGGCAAGGGCTGTGCAATGTTTGGCACCGAGGGATGGTATGGCGAGAGGGACGGCGATCTGTCGAATTGCGTGCAGCACCATCACCGTCCTCTGTACGGCGGAAACGGCTTTCCCAACTGCGCTGCCACGGTGGAAGACGGCAGCAACTGCAGGCGCAACGACGGCTGCTATAGCACCACGGTCGTCTACGACGGCATTACCGAATGTGGTCGCTCTTGGCACTAGCGGACTCGTCGCCGGCGCACGATGCAGTAGTCCACGAGAAAGAGGCTGCCCTATAGGAGGCCAGGCAGGACTAAGACCGGAGGCGGTACCGTATTATCCGAGAGATGGAGGATCTCAGGCAACGACCGAGTGCGGGCGGGTGTGCGTGCGATCCGTCACACGTCTATACTCATGAGTGCAAGCATGTCGGTCCCCTTTGCCATGCGTACCGCCATAGTTACTCGCGTGGCAAAGGGGCTTGAGCCGAAAGGGCGACGGGGACCTGGCGGCGTTTTTGGCGGGACTACTCTACGTTCACCATGTCGACCATGCCGGTCTGGTGGAGGATTTCGCGCACCGTGTCGTTGGGCGCTACGAGGGTCACGCCACGGGTGCAGCCCTTGAGCATGATCACGATTACGCGCAGGCCCGCGGAGGAGACGTATGCGAGCTTCGTGCAATCCACGCGCACCTCTTCGACGCTGTGTTTCTCGACGGTCTGCTCGTAGAACTTCAGCAGGTTCGGCGCCGTGAGGGTATCCAGTCTGCCTGCAATCTCCAGAGAAAGCGTGTCATCGTCCAACGAGGCCGCAAGCTCCATGCCGCTGCCTTGGGCTTCGTGCACGTCCAACGGGACCGCAGCAATCGGCGTGATCTTCCAGTAGGCGTAGCTCTTCATGGACTCTCGTATCTGCACGACCTTGTCTGCGGGAAGCTTGGCGAGGTTGTTGAGCTCGGGCACGTGGTCTGCCACGATGATGCGCTCGGCCTTGAGGCCGTGTGCCGCGAGGAACGCCATTGCCTTGCGCATGGCTTGGGCCGGATCGGCCGTAGGGTCAATCACCAACGTGCGGGCCTTCACGTCCACGTCAGACTGCTTGTCGGCGTGAGCCTTACGCCTGCGCATGACCTCCATGAAACGGTCGCCGTAAAACGCACGCGCCGTGAGAATGTATTGCATGACAACCTCGGCGTCGGCCAGTAGCCAGCAGCCGCCGTGTGCGGAGAGAACCCTTCTGATGTTGTCGCAGAACTCGGCCGTCTCCGAATCGGTGAAGTACATCAACAACCCCTCGGTCGTGATGCAGACCTCGCCCTCAATGTGGTCGAAGGCCGCCTCGAGGGAGGCGTAGTTGGTGGCGTCTGCTCCGAAATAGCGCACCAGATGGTGCTGGCTCTCGGGCAGCATCGATGTGACGGCGGGCTCGGCTTCGAGAATGACGGCGGGCAGGTCGATGCCCACGTACGCATGCCCCTTGGCCGCGAATTCGATTCCCCGTGGATTATAGCCACAGGGCAGGTCGACCGCGGTGGGGCAGCCCGACCGCTCGGCAAGCACTCCCATCGTACGGTAACGCGTCTCGAGTATGATGTGGTTGATGATCTGCTCGTCGGCTTCGCTGGTGGCTTCAGTCTCTTCGGCGGTGAGGCCATACATATTGCTGAGGGCAAGCGCGTTCTCGTCGCCCGATGACGCGAGCTGGTAGAGCGTCATCTTGGCCGTGTTGAACACGGGATTCACGCGTTCTAGAAGGGAAAGGTCGTCAACACTTCTCGTCAGGCTGGGGATGCCGGCTGGAGTGACATCGGTCATGGTGGGTCTCATTTCTCTCGGTCGAGTGGGCGACTCCGTAGGGGTACGTCGGGATGCCCTATGGCTGTAGGTATTCTAGCATGTGGCGCGCAGGAGCCGATACAGTGACGGGGGAACTGTCACTATGATGACTCTGGAGTAGAACCAGAACCGCTCGCCCACGCAACGCAAACGCACGTGTTCGTTCCGCTATAATTCCCTGAAAAAACTCAATGCGAGGAGGTGGATGGTTGACAGGCGCTCAGTTATCATCACTCACAATGACCCTCAAGTCGAGTACGAAGAAAGACTTCGCGCGGCAGACAAGGTCGCTTGGACCAAACTTGCAGGGCGTGCTTATGGAGCATATAGACGGGAGCTATGCGGCGCTGCTGCATCAGCTTCCCTTCAATCCCTACAGCCAGTACTGTGTACGGGAGGATGATGCCCTCGTATGGCGAGTGAATGCTCTCACCTCCGAGGCTTCGGCGCATGTCATTGAGCCACTTCGCAGCTTGGAGACGGTTGCAGTCAGGAGCATCGATACAACATTTGATGTTTCTAAGATGACGTTGGACAGTTGATATCCTCGCAGCCCCGCGAGGGGACGAGAACTATACTTGATGACGGACGCCAAGCTTTCAGTGCCCTATGGTTGGGGTTGGGAAACGATGGCTTCCACCCAGATGAGGGCGGCAAGACTGCGAGGGAGACGCTCCAGCTCGTGAACCAGATTGTGAATAATCGTATGAAGACCGACGATGGGGTCGTCACGAAAGTCGAGGATGGTGAGACGTTCGGACCTAAGGCGACACAGAGAAGGTTGGACGCGCTGGCAAGCTATGCGCTCAAGGTTTGGAAACGATGTTGTGCGTTGACGGGATGCCTGATCGTCTGCTTCGATTGAGCTTCGCGTTGGGTATGCCTGCCGCCTATATGGTGGTTGTACGCGTGGACTTCTCGATTGGCGAACCAAATCTCCTGCAGATCTCCCTCCCAATCAGGTGCGAAACGCCGACCACGAGCGCGTTACCCATGCAGAATGGTAGACGACCGTCGGTCATGCCGGTGTTTGTCCATCCCCTCGGGAGCGTCTGCAGCTGGTCTAGCTCGTAGGGCACGAGCCTGCGGTATCGTCCGTCCTTGCGGCGAACGATGTGCTTGAAGCGCGATGCACCTCGGCAACCTTCGCCAGTGAGAATCGTGCATGACAGGTTCTCCGTCAGGTGGCTGAACGCCGCCAACGGATGGCATATGCGCAGTGTAGGCTTTCTATTTCTTTCTATTGTTTTCTATTACGTCCAGATGTCAAGAAGCTGTTGAAAAGATGACAAGGCGACGACCAGACAAGGGGACAAGTCACTTGTCTGGTCCGTCCCACGCGCCAC
>CACXZL010000255.1 GCA_902772085.1 uncultured Coriobacteriaceae bacterium
GTACTATACCTTCGATGCGTCAAACACCTACCAGCGAGCCCCGGGCTTCATCGTGTGCTATCTGGTGCCAATCGTCGTGCTGCTCCTACAGCTCTCGGTCTTCATCAAGAATCGCAAGGGCATCAGACCAAGTACCATGTTTTCGCTGCTTACCTTCATCGTCCTACCGCTCGTCGCCTCCCTCGCGCAGATCTTTGCCTATGGTATCTCTCTCATCAACCTCACGCTACCGCTCGCCTCCGTGCTCTTGTACTTGTTTGCACTCGACGACCTGAACGAGCAGGCTCATCGTGCGCAGATAATCGAGATTGAGTACCTCAAGGCCGAGGAGCGCGAGATGCGCATGATGTTTGAGCAGACCGCCATCGCGCTTGCGAGCGCCATAGATGCGAAGGACGCCTATACCAATGGCCACTCCACGCGCGTGGCTGAATACGCCCGCCGCATCGCGGAGCTCGCCGGCAAGGACAAGGAGTTCTGTGAGGACGTCTACTACGCAGGCCTGCTCCACGACGTTGGCAAGATCGGGGTCCCCGATGCCATCATCAACAAAAACGGCAAGCTGACCGACGAGGAGTACGCCATCATAAAGACGCACCCCGAAGTCGGAGGCCACATCTTGGAGAGCATAACCCAGTCACCCTTCCTACGCATCGGAGCGCGTCACCACCATGAGCGCTATGACGGACGCGGCTATCCCGATCGGCTCGCAGGGAAAGACATTCCTGAACTTGCGCGCATCATCGCCGTTGCAGACGCATACGACGCCATGACCTCAAAGCGAAGCTATCGCGACGTCATGCCCCAAAAGACGGTGCGAGAGCAGATCGAGCAAGGGCTCGGCACGCAGTTCGATCCCGTGTACGGACGCATCATGCTCAAGATGATTGACGACGATTCTGCCTACACCATGAGAGAACACGACGACGTCACGGATGATGTAACGCAGTGACTGCCGCACGACAAAGAATTGCTGTGCGGCAGTCACCGTCAAAACAGGAAAGTTCTCGTTGGTCCCGATTGGCCCTATCTCGTGCGTTTGTTACTCGCATAAACAGATTGCTCAACTTCCCGTGCGCTTGCATGCAGACCTCGTGAGGCGAATCTTCGCACGGCTACCTGCAGCTACTCCTGCTGGGGCGTTGGTTTCTGCAGGGCCATCAGGATGAGAAACGCGGCGACGCTCACGAGAGCGCCCATGCTGACGTCGCTCAGGAAATGCGCGCCGAGGATCATGCGGCATGCCATAACGACCAGGGAAAAGACGACCTCGACCACCAGAGCGAGTCCCAGTTTCTCTCGTAGGCGAGGAAAGACCAGACTCAGGCCATAGAACGCAGTGAGAATGGATGCCGCCTGTAACGAATGTCCGCTCGGGAACGACTTGAAGGCGTCCTTCTCGATGCCGTAGGCTGCCATGTAATCCGAGGCACCAGAGCATTTCTGATACCAAGGGCAGAACTCGATGCCCTCGTAACCCGCAAAGAGCAGACGCGGACGCGGACGCTGCATGAAGCTCTTCGTTATCTCAACAAGCGCGAATGAGGCTGCCAGCACCACGATCACGATGAGCACGTTGCGTGCCAGGTCCTTGCTCTTGTTTGCCTTGCCGGCATTGAAGCCAGGCACACAGAGTCCGCCGCCAATGACCGCACCGATGCCCATGCGCACGGGCTTGGGAGGCTCAAACCCACATATTCCTCCGAAGCCCTCAAGCATCGAGAGCACCGCGTTGGTGATGAGGGCTCCGAAGAGCAGCGCGAGCGCCACGCACACAACGGTACCCGCGATGCGCAGTGGTTGCGACTTCTCACTGGTATAGGAGCGCTGAGCGAGTGCGCCCAAAAGGATGCAGGCGGGATAGCACATCGGAAAGAGACCCAAGGTCGAGACGAAGATGACGAGGGGATTGCTTGGCGCATAGACCGCCTGCGCGACCTGATAATCAAGGAACGTCCCTGCAATCAGTAAAACTACGAGCGCGGCAGAAAACATCCCCATGCCACGCATCAGGAGCGAACGCTGTTCCTGACTCATTGAAACCACCAACCTTTCTTGTGCTGGGTTTGCGCAGATGCGCAGCCCCCAGTCCGTTCATGCATCCAGTATGGCAGAAGTCACCACTCGTAATCCTCGGGATAGTCTATGCCAGTAAGGCGCACATTCACACGGGGACAGCCCTGCTCCTCTACGAACTTGTCGATGTCTTTGGCCATCTTGACGTACGAGAGGTCGGTTGCGTAGTCGGAGATGTCTCGCACGGTGGTACTCATCGAGGACTGGCGCTTTTTTTGCGTCATGCCACACCAGTCGATGTTTATCATGTCGAGCCACTGCGTGTACATCGAAGACACCTTTGCCTCGCCCTCGACGACCTGATTCCGGATGCGGACGAAGGTGGCGGAGGTCGTCTGCGCATGAATCGCCTCCATCACCAAGCTCTGGTACCGCCGCACTTCGCAGCAAACGGGGTCAAAGACGATGCGCGGGTCACTCATGCCGTCGAAAACGGTTCCGCCTTTCTTCGTGAGCTCGGACTCACGCATGCGGATAAGCCCACCCAGCATCATGACCTCGTACATCGCCTCGGGATAGAGCACCTCTACGACATAGTTCAGATTCTTGAGCGGCGGAAGGGCGATGCCGAGCCATTCGGCCTTGTCCCTGTCCATGCCGTTGTCTACCATTCGAACGCTTCTGTTTCCCATGCTCGCATGACGCAGATCGTAGCAAAGGGCGAGGAGGCGCTCGCGCGCAATGGCCTCCCCCATGGAAAGCGCGCCGTCGTCTAAATCGCCGACCAGCGTGTGCACCGCGTCGTATAGGTTGTTTAGTTCGTCGTAGTCCCCAGTCACCGCAAACCCCAGCAGATGTGGGGTCATCGTTACCGTAAGCATATGTGGCACCTCTTGGTTTCGAAGCGTACGAGTTTGACGCGCTGAATATCCCATCCTGAACGCAACAAGTTTACACGCAGAAGCTGTTTGAGACACCAGACGTGGGTGCCAAAAAGGTAAAAGGTCACCTATCACTCAAATGCGTCCATTCGCAACCGTCACACTCGGAGCTAAAGCACGATTGATCGTAACTCCGTACGCCGTGCGACAGAATCACCTGCCTCTGGACGTAGCCGCTTGCACGAGTCGTCTGGTTGCCGCGTGTGAAAACCTCCCCGATTTATGCTGCCTTTCACCGCTCTGCGGGACGATGACGGCAGTAGTGCGACAGGGGCTTCCGGAAATCTCGTGGCAGCAAGAGGTGCCAGTCCGACATTTCCGTCTCGAGCATACCCTGGGGAACCTCAGGTCTGCAGCCGAACGATTCGCGTACCGTGAACCTCGCGCACGCCAAGCGCGGAACCGATGGCCTCGGCGTTTCGCCATGTGACTCCCCCTCCTGGCATGATAGCAATGGCATCACCTGCAGCTTTTACGAGCTCACGCAAGTGAGGGACGCATCGCTCGAGAGGAATCGCGAGCGGACCTCCATGCGTGAGCACCCGATCGAATCCCAGATACGCTAGGTCGGAGAGCGTTTCCGGCTGCTGTCGCGGACGAATCGAGTCAAAGGCCATATGGAAAGTCATGCTGAGACCGCCAGATACGGCGACAAGTCGTTTCGTCGCCTCAACGTCGAGCGAGCCGTTCCTCACGCAGCCAAAGACCACCCCATCTGCCCCGGCGCTCCGAGCCACCCCTATGGATCGCTGCATCGCCAACAGCTCCGCTTCGCCATACGCGAAGTCCCCTCCTCGCGGACGGATCATCACCATCACGGAACCGCCAAGACGATGGACGCATTCTACGGCCTGAAAAACGACCTCGTCCGAAGGCGTCACGCCACCCACGGAGAGGTCGTCGCATAGCT
>CACXZL010000256.1 GCA_902772085.1 uncultured Coriobacteriaceae bacterium
ATAGAAGCAGATAAGCATCCAGGCAGTACACAGCCCGAAACCTGCCATTGCGATCATTTCCATTGAGGAAACGTTAATCGAGGAATTTTTCTCCTCGTTCTCCAATGCGCCGCCCCTCTCGATGCCCCGAGCTCGCGCCGATCGCGGGCTTCGTGTCGCATGCAACACGGGTATTGTAACTCAATGCATTAGAAAAAGGCTCTGGCCAATTTGCCATTAAGCGATGCGACAGAAAGGAAAGCCGCCCATCACCGCGCGAACGTCACGAGTCCGGGGAGATGGGCGGCTTTCCCTTAATTACGCTTCAATCTTCGTAGAGACGGCGATATCGATCATGCGCTTGATGCGGCCAAGCGAGGCATTTGCAGGATGGAAGCAACCTGGCGAAAGGATGAAGCCGGGGCCACCAAGCTCGTCGATGACTTCACGGCACTCACGATCCCACTCAACGTCGGTGCCAAGCACCGTGTTCCATGGGGTGACGGCGCCCATCAGCGCAACCTCGGCACCGTACTTCTCGCGTGTTTCGGCGAGTGTGGCACACCCGTCGGCTGGACGCAAGAACGAGATGACTTCGGGCTTGGCCGACTCGATGAGCAAATCGAGATACGGACCTTTCTGGCAGGTATGGGTGAGGTTGATACCGCCCTTGCTGCGAACTCGCTCGGCAAGCGAGGCGAGGCAATCGAACTCGGTCGCACGCCATTGTTCGCGCGTCATCTGCGCCGAGCAGGCGAAATACTCGTCCCAAAGGATACCGTCAATGCCGGTGTCCATCAGCATGTCGGCGTACTCTCCGAGCGTCTCTGAAATCTTCTCAGCTGCACCGCGAATCTCGCTGGCATACTTCTCTGCATCGCGAGCAAGCTTCGTCTGCCCGCGCAGCATCGAGAGCGTGGACAGCGGACCCATGATGTAAGCGAAAATCGGCTTTTCTGCTCCAAGCTCGTCGACCACCATCTTGCAGGCATCTCGAAGCATTGTCATGCGTTCGCATGTGGCAACATCGGCCGGCTCCACGCTTGCGTAATCGTCAGCTGACTTGAGCAGCATCTTCGAATAGTCGGGACGCCCGGGGTTGTTGCGCTTGAACAAAATCGGCTGGCCCCAGGCGCTCGCCTCGACTGTAAAGTCGACAGCGATGATGATGCAGTCTTCCTCGGGATAGATCTTGGCCATCTCGATGTAGCTGCCTGCGACCAGGTTTGCATCGTGCGACCACTGGGGGAACGTCGCCCCCACGAGCACGCGATTCGAACCCGCGACGAAAGGATGAACGGGAACACGATCGACCGGTTCGTGGTTGACGGCAGCAAAGAAGCGCTCGCGGGACGTCATGTCGTTGATGACGACAGGCTGGCTCTCCTTGGCAGCAGCGGTCTTCTCCTCGTCGACCTTTTCTGCATAGAAATCATGAACGGCCGCGAAGAACGCATCAATGTTATCCCACGGCGTGAGCTGGGGTATGTCGCAGCCACTCGAGATTACGAAGTTCGGGTACTGGGAACATTTCTCGAGCAACTCTGCCGTGGCAGCATACACCGCTTCGTGCGTGCCATAGCACAAGGTTGCAGCAGGGTCGATATTGCCGTACGCAAGACGATCTGCAGGGATATGCGGCATCATTTCCGCCATGTCGATGGCGTTGCCGAGATGGAATCCGGCAGCACCGGTCTCGACGATGCTGTCGATGGTGTGCGACACACTCGAGCCGCAGTTGTGGAGGATGACGATGAACTCGTCGTCCTGGGTCTCATCGATGATCCGCTTGACGTAGGGGTTCGAGAACTCCTCGGTCAGGTCAGGCGAAAGAAGTCCGGCGAGCGGTTCAGCCATCATGACGCCATCAGCGCCCGCCGCCTTCAGCTCCTTGACGTAGGAAATGATGAAGCTGGTGGTTTTCTCAAGAACGGCATGCACGAGCTCGGGTTCGTCGTAGCACAAGAACATGACTTCGTTGACGTCCATCAGACGTCCGGTCAGTGAAAACGGACCGACGCAGCCAGCTATGACTGGCTTGTCATCGATCTGCTCCGCGATGAGGCGCACCCCTTCGATGCACAAGCCCGTACGTCCTTCGCGAGGATTGGGAACGACGAGCTCGTCAACGTTGCTATCCTCGTCCACAATGGAGCCGACAACGGTAGGGACTTCATCATCACTGTAGCGAATCGTCGACCCGAACGCTTCGGCTTCAACGGATAGATCCATGAATGCCAACACTGCAGCCATGTCGGTGTGGTCGTAGATATATTTCATGGCCTGGGCCTGAAGGTCTGGGGAATAGATTAGTTCCTTGGTCGTGATACCGAGCTTCTCCGCCGCCGGGAAGGTAAGAACCGGAAGAGCCTTCTTCTCTTTAGCCTGAATCTGGTCGGCAACCCACTGTTTCATATCCATGCAAATCCCCTCGCCTTCGGACTGTTGGTTCGTTTTCGCTGTACAGGTATTAACCCAGCTTAGCGTTTTGGAATATGGCGGCATTGGGCTACCTGCAGCCAGTTGCCGACAGGTATTTGTGCATTTTGAACAATAGCTTTATTGAATTAGCGTCAGCAGCTGTTTTCGCAGCGCTCGCGTCAATGCTGCTTCAGCAAAGCGGCACGAATCCGGTAGGCGACAAGCAGATCGATCCTAAGCGCTGCATCGTCGAGGTCGATATCGTAAAGCTCCTCGATTCGGCCGATGCGATAACTTACGTTATTGCGATGCATGTGAAGCGCGTCGGCCACCGTCGAGGTTCGCCGCTCGAGCATGAGATAGCTATGGAGAAACTCGTAGTTGTCGGTTCCCGTTTGTGCATCGTGCTCTGCAATAGCCCCTACGATCGATCCAGCATAGCTCGAAGTGATGAGCGAGACTTGCTCGGTTGTGAGCTGTCGCACGAGATAATCCATGCAATACGCATCGAACGAGAAAACCCTGTCGCAATTCTCGTCAGCAGCACCGTCTTCCAAAGCGGCTCGACATGCGGCGTCTTCGTCACGTTTGGAATTCAATCCAAACTCGTACGCAGCACGAGCCTGGGCGAATGCAGTTGCAAAACCAGAAAGCTTGCTGAACCTCGAACTTCGACCGCACGTCAAATCGTAGCGGTGCATCATGGCATTCAGGCGTTGCGTGATAGTCGCTCCACCTTTCGCGCAATGACGACAAGCATGTTGCGCATTGCAGTGATTTGCTGAGCAATTGAAGCAAAGAACCACGACCGCATCGTCGATCGATATCGTCTTAGCAGGCGCAACGGCAAGGGAAACATCTGCAAGCAGGCGCGAGCGAGGGACAGAGTCTTTAGCTGGCTTTATATAGAACAAGCAAAACGTCGCCTCGAATGGAAGCCCAACGAAACGGCAACGTTCGATGACGGCTTCTTCGTCGGGCGAGAAATTGTTGGCAAGGTCGTTCAGGAACGAATCGACCGCATTGCCCGAAGGCTTGCCGTCGGGATAATCGCGTAGCGCGTAGAACTCGACGGCGTCGGTGAACATTTCAAACAAGTCATAGAGATATCGACTTGGTGATTCGACGTTGCACATCATGACCGAAATGAGCGAAAACGACGAATGTGCCTTGAAAGATTTCGTGACGGTGGTGTATTTGCATATCTCATGCGAATCGTTGACGACGAACCCATCGCTTTCCATCCAAGGCTGGAAGCGTTTATGCAATCTGAATTTCCGAATGTTGTCTTCTGTGTGGTAACCGTGCTCGATGAGCTCCATCGTAATCGGGTCATCACAAGGAGTGTTGCGCGTGTAGGCTATGAGCTTGAGAGCGGGGTCGAGCACGACGACGTTATTGCGCAGAAACAGCTCGCTTGCATCAAGCAGGTCCTGGA
>CACXZL010000257.1 GCA_902772085.1 uncultured Coriobacteriaceae bacterium
CCCTCGATACGCCGAACGGGCGCTCCTTTGAGCCAAACTGCGAATTGGCCTGTTTGCACGTCTGAAGTGTCCGATATCGCAGACCCGGCGCCCTGGCGATTCCATGAAAAGACCTGTCCTCTAGGTTGATAACCCATCAGGAATTGAGAAACGATGGAATAGTAGCCAAGCGCATGTTTTGCAATATCCACTGACCTATAATTGCGCGCTGTGATTTCCAAAGGAAGGACGTTTGTGCTATCTGAAAAGGTTTGTGGAGCGGCGGAATGTGCGATGTGCGACGATAAGAGTATATGGAGTATGTTCATGCTTTGTCGTTCCCGTCCTATCGTGAGCGAAAGTGGTGCGAGTCATTCAGAACGCGCGTATAGACGGGGTGATGCCACCTCATAAGCCATAGAGCTCCCTTCGATGGGCGTACCGACAGAGCTCGACGAGCTTCCGTTCCAGTGCATCCACCGCAGGGAGCTGCCGCATGGCAGCGACCTACATGTATTCTCTCTGTTACAGACGTCGAGTCCGGGTGGCCTTCGTACTGGTGAGGGGCTATAGTCTTTCTAACGGGCTTATTGGTCTGATGGCGAAGCCATGCGCCGAGGCGTCGGCGTGCATGAAAAGGGGAGCGTCGTGACACGTGCTGGCTGGTATGTCGCGCAAGTGGAAACGGGTAAGGAGCAAAAGATGTGCCTTGCTCTTCTGCGTGAGTGCGAGAACGTTGAGACCGCAGAAGGCGTTCCCCTCCTGGAGGAGTGCTTTTCCCCTACCTATGTGCATCGGCTCAAGTACTCAGGAGAATGGCGTGACGTGGAGGAACCTTTGCTTCCCGGGTATGTCGTCGCAGTGACTACGGATCCCGTTGCCCTGTCACATAAATTGTACACGGTGAGAGATTTTTCACGCCTGCTCAAGCTGGGCACAGAATTCATCCCTCTGCGCGAGGACGAGCGTGCATGGATCGATAAAAACACCGAGAGTGGCGACCGATCCATTCCCATAAGCATAGGCTACCGTGAAGGAGACACCTTAGTCATCACGGAGGGGCCCCTCAAGGGTTGCGAGGCCATGATTCAGCGCATCATACGCAAGAAATGCGTGGCAATCCTTGAGATTCATGCAGGAAACCTTAAGATCAAGACCGAAGTGGGGCTTGCGCTCCTGCCAAAGAAGGACGCAGAACGATCAAACAAGTCCTCCGACGAGTAGATAAGACGCAGCCTTCCGTTATGGCAATAATTTCCAACGTATTAGAGGGTTACTTCAGCGCATGTAAAGCGTTTATGATAACGTTGGGATACACGACGAACGAGGCGGCCGTACAGCTAGTCTACAAACCATACATGTAGGTGCTGCGGTGAACGACACAAGGGAATAAAGGGTCGAGGAAGAAACATGACAGATTATTTGAGTGACCCACGTTTTAAGGGAATCGAGAAATTCGAAAGGCACGTATGGCTTAGCAGCCCTACCATGCACGGTGACGAGCAGCGCTGGGTGAATGAGGCTATACGTACCAATTGGGTGTCCACCGTTGGGGCAAATATCGACGCAATTGAGAGCGAGATTGCCTCGTATCTGGGTGCTCGGTATGTAGTCGGCCTTTCATGCGGCACCGCAGCGCTCCATCTCGCTATAAAGCTCGCGGGCGAGCGCCTCTACGGTCAGGCCAAGCCGAATCACGGAACGCTTGAGGGAAGGCACGTCTTCACATCTGACGTCACCTTCGAGGCCTCGGTAAACCCCATTGCCTATGAGAATGGCGAGGCGGTGTTTATCGACACGGAGCGGGACACGTGGAACATGGATCCCCAGGCGTTGGAGAAGGCCTTTGAGCTCTATCCGGACGTGAAGCTGATCGTTGTCGTTCATCTCTATGGCACGCCAGCCAAGATGGATGAAATCAGGGCCATCGCCAAGGAGCATGGTGCGCTCATCGTCGAAGATGCAGCCGAATCCCTGGGCGCCGAGTACAAGGGCGTCCAGACCGGCCACCTCGGTGACTTCAACGTGATCAGCTTCAACGGCAACAAAATCATCACGGGCTCTGCCGGTGGCATGTTTATCACCGACAGCAAAGAGGATGCCGAGAAGGTCCGCAAGTGGAGCACGCAGAGTCGCGAAGCCGCGCCTTGGTACCAGCACGAGGAGATTGGCTACAATTACAGAATCAGCAACATCATCGCGGGGGTCATCAGAGGACAGATTCCGTATCTCGACGAGCACATCAAGGCCAAGCGCGAGATCTATCTACGGTATAAGGAGGGCCTGAAGGACCTTCCCGTTTCCATGAACCCATATGATGCCGAGAATTCGCAACCAAATTTCTGGCTGAGCTGCCTTTTGATAAACAAAGACGCGATGGCCCCTCACGTGAGAGGCGCAGCCGACGAGCTGTGGAAGCACGAAGAAGGGAAGTCGTCACCAGGCGAGATCTTGGCGGCCATAGCTGCCTTTGGCTCGGAGGGACGTCCCATCTGGAAGCCCATGCACCTGCAGCCGATCTACAGCACCGCTCCGTTCGTGACCGTCGAGGGCAACGGGCGTGGCAAGACCAATGCCTACATCGCGGGAAGCGGCGTAGACGTGGGCGCCGATATCTTTGCAAGGGGACTGTGCCTCCCGTCCGACAACAAAATGACCATCGAGCAACAGGATCGTATCATCGATATCATACATAGGTGCTTCAGATGAGTGCAATCACCCGGATCGCCAAGTTCGCTCTGACCACATCCGCGCTTGCCGGCGGCATCGCGCTGATCACCGATCGGCATGCGAGCAACTCCCATACGCCATACGGCATCTATGAGAAGCACGTCAAGAGGCCACTCGATGCAGCTTTGGCCACGGGCGCTCTCATCGCGCTTAGTCCTGCTCTTCTCGTCACTGCCCTGCTCGTCCGTGTGAAACTCGGATCGCCGGTTCTCTATACGCAGGATCGTCCGGGTTTAAACGGAGAGTTGTTTAAGCTTTACAAGTTCCGTACCATGCTCCCGGCGGACGGCGACGTGGTCGATCCGTCCACGGATGCTGCGAGGCTCACGCCCTTTGGGGAGAAACTGAGGAGCACCTCGCTCGACGAGCTTCCCGAGCTTATAAACATGATCAAGGGGGACATGGCCGTGGTCGGGCCAAGGCCCCTGCTCGTGCAGTATCTTTCGCGGTACAACGACCACCAAGCGCGTCGCCATGAAGTCCGCCCGGGTTTTACGGGTCTCGCCCAAGTCCATGGACGAAACTCGATCAGCTGGGAAGAAAAGTTCGACTGGGATGTGAAGTACGTCGATCACATCACGTTCCTCGGTGATGCAAAGATAGTCTTGGATACGGTGAAGACCGTCCTTACCCGAGAAGGCATCAGCAACGGCGAGTCAGCAACAATGACAGAATTTATGGGGAATGAATCGTGAGACTGATTATTATAGGCGCTTCAGGTCATGGAAAAGTCGTCGCAGACGTCGCGAAACGCACATATGACGAGATAGTCTTTCTCGACAACGACCCAGAGATCAAGACATGTGCCGGCTATCCTGTCCTCGGCCCGGACACCATGGCGAGCGAGCTCGAGGGCGACGTGTTTGTGGCCGTGGGCAATGCCGACGACAGAAAGAACCTGATGGAGAGAAACAAGGGCAGGGTCTATCCCGTCCTGGTCCATCCGTCTGCGGTCGTAGCCGACGGCGTGGAAATCGGAGCCGGATCCGTCGTCATGGCGGGAACGGTGATCAATCCCGGCGCATGCATCGGGAAAGGATCCATCATAAACACCTGCAGCTCGGTAGATCACGATTGCAGAATCGGGGACTATTGCCACATCTCAGTCGGCGCTCACTTGAGC
>CACXZL010000258.1 GCA_902772085.1 uncultured Coriobacteriaceae bacterium
CGGTCTGTCTTCGGCAAGCACAACGTTTTAGAGCATCACTTTGCGCATGCGCTCATGCAACTTGATGACTCAAATGAGGGCGAATCGAGCGAGGCTGTAAAAGCTGAGCGTTTGGCTACCCAGAACTGGGATGCTCCAATCATCGTTACCACCAATGTACAGCTGCTTGAATCCCTCTATGCAAATTCGCCAAGCAAGTGTCGGAAACTCCACAACGTTGCCGGGAGCGTTATCGTACTAGACGAGGCACAGACCTTGCCGGACTCGTTGCTTAAGCCTACGTTAGCAATGCTCGAGGATCTTTGCATAGATTTCTCTACAAGCGTGGTACTGTGTACTGCTACACAACCAGCACTTGATGAACTTTGGCCTTTTGGCTCACGACCACGTGAAATCGCTGTGCATACGGAATCGTTTGCTGAAGCGTTTTCCAGGAGGGTGAAGTTTACTCCACTCAAACAAATGAGATACACAGAGCTTGCGGAGGAACTCAGTACAAAAGAGCAGGTACTCTGCGTGGTGGGCACCAAGAAATTTATCTTGAAGTGGTTCAGGCGGCAAAAGAGAGCGGCCAAATCGATTACGGTGATACAGCGAATGAAAGCGGTTTCTTTCATTTGAGCACAAATATGGTTGCAACGCATCGTATGGGCACGATTGAGGAAATACGCCGACGGCTTTCGACGGGCAAACGATGCGTTGTTGTTTCCACTCAGCTCATTGAGGCGGGCGTGGATGTCGATTTTCCTGAGGCGTATCGAGAGTTAGCGGGAATAGACTCCCTCATGCAGGTCGCGGGCAGATGCAATCGCGAGGGACGATGGCGGGACAACGAGGGTAACTTGTGTCCAGGGATGGTCCACATATTTGAGCTGGTGGAAGATAATGAGTCACAAGGTAGTGGCCTTGTGCCCTCATGGCTAGGAGCAATGAAGAGTATCGCCAAGAATTTGATACAAAACAATAACGGCGAAATGTCTGAAATGCTGATAAGGCCATTCTTTTCGGAGCGATATGGTGCTTGTCCAGATCTTGACCAGGGAGGAATCCTAGAAGGCATATCGAAGACCCTACGAAGCCGTTGCAAAACGTTGGAATACGAGCGTTACGCCAACGTATACAAAATCATAGAAGACAACACCAGTGCCGTATATGTGCCATGGGATCAGGAAGCCCAACGCTTGCTGGATCTCGCAAGAAAGCTCGCCGTGACGGGTGAGTCATCAGCGCTTTTCATGCCGCTGCAACAATACTCCGTGGGAGTATATCCTCTTTTTCTGAGCCAGCTCAAGCGCAATGGCGACATAGAAGAGATAGGTGACTACAGCGTACTGGTGCAAGACGCCTGCATGACACGATATAGCCAGGAAACCGGGCTGCTTCCTACCGATGAATCCGAGCTCAACAACCTCGTGATTTGAAAAGAAGATACTAGAGAGAGGAGGAGTCGTGTTTGGTAACGATTGCTGTAAGAGAGGAGGGAAGCTATGGGATATGGAATAAAGATTCTTGTACAGGGTAAGCGTGCATGCTTTACGCGTCCAGAAATGAAATCCGAACGTGTGAGCTATGACGTTATAACTCCGTCAGCCGCGCGAGGAATCATTGAGGCTGTGTACTGGAAGCCGGCCATCCGTTGGCACATCGACCGGATTGTCGTTCTTAACGAGATTCGGTTCGAGACGTTCCGACGAAACGAGGTCGGAAACAAACTGAGTTACAAGAACGCAAAATCAGCTATGAGGAATATGAGTCCCGTATACGAGGAGGCGTCGCTGGATCGTCAGCAACGTGCCACCGTTCTGTTGCGTGATGTCGCCTACGTTATAGATGCGCACTTTGAACTGACGGACAAAGCGGGGGAGACCGACACGCAAGAGAAACACTATAACATGGCCTTAAGGCGACTACGTAAGGGGCAGTGTTTCTTTCAACCCTGCTTGGGATGCAGGGAGTTTGCGGCAGACGTTGCACTCATCGAGGAGGGCGAGTCAGAACCCCGCTCTTTTTATGTCGATTCCGGTGAACGTGACTTAGGATACATGCTCTACGATATGGACTTTTCGGAAGCGAATAATCCTCAGCCGATGTTTTATCGTGCAAAGATGGAATCTGGGGTTATTGAGGTGGCCAAGCTCGCGGGTGTGATGTTGCGATGATACTTGGTGAGCTTTATGACTATTACCTCCGCTTGCTTGATGAGGGCGCTGGCCTGGTTCCACGCCAAGGATGGAGCATTGAAAAGGTATCTTGGAAGTTGCCAATTGCTCGGGATGGCTCCTTGAGCGAGCCCATCTTTCTTGGCGGTGAGGGTAAGGATGCGCCAAAGTACAAGCTCATGATGGTGCCCGAGCATGTTTCGCGGCCAGGTACCAAGCCCATCCCCTTCTTTCTTTGCGATACGGCAGCGTTTCTGCTTGGCTTGGATGACAAAAAAGGTGCCGCAAAGCGTCGGGCTTCATGTGAGATGCATCTAGAGTTGCTTTCGGAATGTGAGGGTCCAGAGGCCGAGGCGTTGCGCGCATTCTTTGAGCGCGACGATGCTGCGGAAGGATTGAGCGACGCCATGCGTGAGTCCCTTCTTGCGCAAGGCGGGTTATGTGTCTTGTCTTTTATCGGGGGGCGATGTGCACATGAGGTGCCTGAGATAGCGAGCGCTT
The DNA here is from genome assembly GCA_902772085.1 of uncultured Coriobacteriaceae bacterium. Classification (GTDB taxonomy): domain Bacteria; phylum Actinomycetota; class Coriobacteriia; order Coriobacteriales; family Atopobiaceae; genus RUG440. Next base: position 2,661 of record CACXZL010000258.1, read on the forward strand.
GGAACTCCTCACGACGTGTGAACGATTCAAATAGTCGCATTGGCCAATGTGGTGTCACGGGAGAATCAGGGAAGCTGGCGCGACTGTTTCCGCAGGTCTCAGGAATACCAGGTGCGCAAAGCTCAGGTGCCTCTCTTGTATCCTTTAACCAAAAGTCGTTTGAGTCATACGGAAAGCAACAAACTTACAACGCATCGCTCTCCGATGCCGTTGCCTTTGGCGCAGGCGCAGCCCTAAAGTACTTGTTCCAAGATAATCGGCACCACGTGCGTTTCGGCAATATGACGGTGATTTTTTGGGCGGACAGAGAGGCGTCCGTAGAAGATGCACTTATGTTGGAGCTTCTTGGAGGCTCCGGTGGTGCAGAGGACATAGAAACTCGTCAGCAGGTTGAAGCCGCGCTCAAAAGCATTCGTTCAGGCAAAAAACTGCTTGCCATTGATACCTCGGTTCGTTATTACGTGCTTGGCATCTCTCCCAATTCGGCACGTTTGGTTGTCAGGTTCTTTGAAGTCGGAACTCTTGGTGAGCTGGCTGAGAACTATGGGTGGTATTTACGCGACATAGACATCGTGCGTGACACCAGTTTAGCTAGACAAAGCACTTCACTGCTTGTCTTGTTGCGCCAGACTGCGCTTTTGGGAAAGGATGAGAATCTTCCCGCACCACTTGTCAATCCATGTTTTCGCGCGCTGCTTCGGGGGTCGAGGTTTCCCTCATCGCTGGAAACTGCCCTTTTATCGCGTATGCGTGCGGATCGTGGCGCCAATAACCGCTGGGACATGATGGATCGAGCCTCACTCATGAAGGCATGTTTGGTACGAAGGCGACGACTTGCTTCTAGGCAAGTCGCAGATAGCGAAAGCGAGGTTACTGTGGCTCTTAATCGAAACAATAAGAATGTGGGTTATCTCTTAGGTAGGCTCTTTGCCGTGAAGGAGCGTGCTCAGCAGGGAGCTCAGGGCGCGAATCTGAACGCAACGATTCGTGACAAGTATATGAGTTCTGCCGCAACCACACCTGGAAGGGTCTATGGCAATTTGCTTGGTCTTTATCAAAAACACGTTGGCACTATGCGTCGTGATGCAACCAAGGGGTGGATAGTTCACCTCGTTGAAAGGGAATCCGAAGAGATCTTTGGGCTTTTGTCGGGAGGCGAGCAGCCGATACCCGCAACCTTGGGCAATGACGATCAGCTCATGTTCTATATCGGTTATTACCAGGAACGTGTCGGTCTTTGGACGAAGCGCTCACAAGACGATGCCAAGCAAAACGAAAACGACAACGAGGAGGAATAGAAAGATGGCTACCCCTATAAACAATCGGTATGATTTCGTACTCTACTTTGATGTGCGCAATGGTAATCCCAATGGGGATCCAGATGCGGGAAACCTTCCTCGCGTGGATCCAAACACTTCACATGGCATTGTGTCGGACGTTTGTCTTAAGCGCAAGGTGCGTAACTACGTCGAGCTTGTTAAAAACGTGGCGTTTGAGGACGCCGATGCAACCGATGGAGAGCTTGGCTATAAGATTTACGTTCAGGAAGGCGCTGTCCTCAACGATCGCAACCAGACGGCATATGATCACCAAGAAATCAAGATGACCAAAAAGAAGCTTCCCAAGAAGATAGAGG
>CACXZL010000259.1:0-6645 GCA_902772085.1 uncultured Coriobacteriaceae bacterium
GGTCGTTCGCTCAAGAGCCAGTTCAAGCAGGCCGACAAGCTTGGCGCACGCGTTTGTGTGGTTTTGGGCTCCGATGAAGTGGCGGCAGGGGTGGTAACCCTGCGTCAGATGGATACGCACGAGCAGGTGCAGGTACCCGTGAGCGACGTGGTGGCATCCGTTCGGGAGAGGCTTGGTCGATCGTGAGGCTCTTTGTGGCGGCAGAGCTACCTGAGGAGATGCTTGATGCGCTGGCCGAGACGTCTGCTCGGGTACGCGATGAGGTTATCGGGCGCTTCGTTGCCCCAGAGCTCTTCCACGTGACCTTGGCTTTTTTGGGTGAGGTTCCCGGAACGCAGGTGTATGAAGTTGGCGAGCTCATGCGTTGCGGGTGTCGCGCGCAAACGGTGTTCCAAACGTCACTTGGCCCGCTTGGCATCTTTGGCCGGAGTGCTTCTGCGGTGCTCTGGCAGGGCTTTGTGGGCGGGGAGGTGGCATGGACGGCTCTCGCGCAGGATGTGAGGCGTGCGCTGCGCGAGGGAGGCTATGCCATAGATGGAAAGAGCTTCATTCCGCACGTCACCCTCATGCGACGTGCCGACGTTTCGCGAGGCGTGCTGCCCATGCCATGTATAGAGCGTGGCGGCATACAGCGCGTCACGCTCTTTTCGTCGGATCTGAGCGGTCCGTATCCTCGCTACGAAGCTCTGGAATCCTATGATTTGACGGCATTGTAACGGTTCACCGTCCCCGTCGTGATGGTGCGCTTCGCCTACTCTCCGCGATTGTTTGTAGAAAAATCAGTCATACTGTATCCGATGTGGGAAGTGCTGGTCGGGGAGACTGACCGTGACGAAGCAAAGGAGGGGTGCGTATGGCTGATACCATGCGTGGTGTATACACAAACCTTACTGATATCCGTCGCCGCGTCTTTGCTGAGGTGGCAAAGATCGTGTATGAGACGGCAGGAGACTCCAAGAAAACCGACGAGGACTTCGACCGACAATTTGAGGAGCTGCCCTACATCATTGTGCCTGGTGACGTGGCGACGTATCGCGAGAGCGTGTTTCTTGAGCGCGCGGTCGTAGAAGAACGCATCCGTCTGGCGATGGGCATGGACTTGCAAGGCGCAGATCGCCCCATGCGTGTAAGCGAGGGCCTGAGCGAGGCTGCCATAGCCGACTCTTACTACAACCCTCCTCTGATCAACGTGATAAAGTTTGCCTGCAACGCCTGCAAGGACAACGTCTACAAGGTGACCAACTCCTGCCAAGGCTGTCTGGCGCACCCCTGCATGGAGGTTTGCAAGAAGGACGCCATCTTCTTCCACAACAAACGCGCCGTCATCGATCAGGAAAAGTGCATCAAATGCGGCCAATGTGCGCGTACGTGTCCGTACCATGCGATTCATCATCACATACGTCCATGCGCCGAGGCCTGTGGTATGCATGCCATAGGATCCGACGAGCACGGTCGGGCCGAAATCGACCACGAGAGGTGCGTTTCGTGTGGCCAGTGCCTCATCAACTGCCCCTTCGGTGCCATTGCCGACAAGAGCCAGATCGCCCAGGTCATCTTTTCCATTGCGGGCGGTGACGAGGTCATCGCCATCGTGGCACCGGCTTTCGTGGGGCAGTTCGGCGGCAAGGGAAACGTGGGCAAGCTGCGCAATGCGTTTTCAGAACTCGGTTTTGCCGGCGTGGAGGAGGTGGCCATCGGCGCCGACCTCTGCGCGGTGGAAGAGGCAGACGACTTCCTGGAGAACGTTCCAGAAAACATCCCCTTCATGGGCACCTCATGCTGCCCCGCTTGGTCGGTCATGGCAAAGATGGAGTTCCCGAAGTATCAGGAATGCATCTCGATGGCTTTGACGCCCATGGTGCTTACGGCACGTATGGTGCGCGCAAACCATCCCAAGGCAAAGATCGTCTTTGTGGGTCCGTGCTCCGCAAAGAAGCTCGAGGCCATGCGCTCGTCAGTGCGCTCCGAAGTCGATTTCGTGCTGACCTTCGAGGAGATGGCGGGCATGATGAGTGCGCGCGGCATCGACTATCTCAAGCTTGAAGATGACAACAACTCCGACTTTGCCGTGGCATCCGAGGATGGTCGCAACTTCGCCGTTGCCGGCGGTGTGGCAAATGCCGTCGTGAACGTCCTCAAAGACCGTAATCCCGATCTCGAGGTGAAGGTGCTGAACGCGGAAGGTCTCGAAGAATGCCGCAAGATGCTGCGCGACGCGACGCGACACAAATACGATGGCTATCTGCTCGAAGGCATGGCATGTCCTGGTGGCTGCGTGGCTGGCCCCGGTACCCTTCAAGCGATAAACAAATCCGCCGCGGCGGTGAAGCGCTATGCAAAGAAGTCCCCACACAAACACGCGGTAGACAATGCCTTCCGCGCACTCATTCATATGCTTGAACAGGACGTCGTTCACGGCGACGAGGAATAGCTGACTTCCCCGGGCTTGCGCTCGGGGAAGATAAAACCCGCTGCGGGGTACCTACAATCGCGTACGTACCCCGCAGCGGGTTTTGCTGTCATTGTGTGCAAGTGGTCTGCACTAGTCCTTTTCGCCGTTGACGGAGGCGTAGAACGTGCACTGGTCAAAGACCTCCTCGATGGTGTGACCGTTGGCGAAGCGGAGCGAGAGGAACTCGCCGACGGTGGGTACAAGGTCGCTGCAGTCCACGAAGTGGTTCTTGTGATTGCGGATGGAGGTATCCTGTGCGCGCCAATAGTTCTCGTTCGCGTCGGTTATGTAATAAACCTTCGTACCAAAGCGCATGTAGACGGAATGATGAACGTGCAGATACTCATCCAGCTCGTTGTAGCTGATCTTGAGAGCCTCCGCTGCCTTCTTCCCCATGGTCGCTCCTTTCGTCTGGGGTCAAACTAACTTGTATACATCTTAGCGCAAGCGACGTTACTTCGCTGCTATAAGTTGTTGGACGGTAGACTTTTTGCAAGCCTTTGGTTACCGCTCAGCAAATATGGTCAAGAAGAGGGGAATGAGGCCTTCCTGCACGTATCAGCTGCTCCAGCTCGTCAATGGAATGAGCAAACACCTTCGCGCCGTGCTCGCGCAGGAAGTTCTCGTCACGAAACCCCCATGTCACGATGATGTGCGCAATTCCTGCGTTTGAAGCCGTCAATACGTCTACCTCGGAATCGCCTACGTAGACGCAGTCCTGTGGATCGACCTTGAGGGCACTCATGCAGGTTTGCACGGTATCGGGCCAGGGTTTGCGGCGGATGCCCTCTCGCTCGCGCTCGCCGCATACGACGTCGAAGAGACCGGGGAAGAAGTGTTGCACAAGTGGCTGGACCGCATAGTCTCCTTTGTTTGACACGACGCAGCAACCTATGCCAGACGACTTTAGCCGCGCTACGAGTGCCACGATGCCTTTATATGGTGTCGTTTGGTCGAGATGATGGGCATCGTAGTACTGGTCGAAGGTGGCGTGCACCGCTTCTATGAGTTCTTCCGAAGAGTGTGGCGGGACTGCAAGCTTTATGAGGTTTCGAATGCCGTTTCCCACAAACTGTCGAACCTCGTCGGTTGTCCGTGCGGGCAAGCCGTGCTGTGCGAGCGCATAGTTCGTGGCCGCCTCCAGATCGTCGAGTGTGTTGAGCAACGTGCCGTCTAGGTCGAAGATTACTGCCTTATATGTCAATGTTCTTCCTTTCTTGAAATGTCTTCCGTACTTTTTTCCTATTTCATCGTATTATGGCTATGTATGTATGCCGTACGGGAAGGAATGTGCGTGAGCGACAGATTTAACGAACAAAATGCACCTAGTCGTGGAGATTCGGCTTATTCTCGATATTCGCGTTCGGCAGGTCGGTGAGGGACAAGTGCTTCAAAACGCATCGCTGCCTGAGCCGGTAGACATCAAGCTCATTGCAGGTGGGGACGTGATAGTGGACGGTCCCGCCCTGGAGAGTGGTGCGACGGAATCTGGAGACTATGACTTTAGCAATCTCTTTGCCCATATTACGTCAGAGCTCTCAGGCCACGATATGAGGCTCGTGGATCAGGAGACGAATCTTCCCGGAGATCAGTATGGAATCGGGTCGTATGGCTCTCTCAATGCACCTCAGCAGCTCAGCAAGGCGGAGATCGCTGCCGGTTTCAACGTGATTCTGCGTGCGAACGACCATACGCTCGACAACGGACGCGAAGGCTTGCACGACGAGCTGGCGATGTGGGCACGTGAGCATCCGGGAACGCCCCTGCTGGGGGTCGCTGAGCCCGATCCTGCGGCAAATCCCGGCATGAGCGACTATGTAAACAATATCTATATGTTTAGAAAAGACAATTTCAATGTGGCGGTGATCAATCACTCTTTGGGAATCAACGACGGAGATCGTGACGTCGTGTCGGCCCTTACCGATGAGAAGATTACGGAGGACGTGGAGCGTGCGCGTGATGCCGGTGCGCAGCTCATCGTCGCCTGTCCCCACTGGGGCACAGAAAACAGCACCGATGTCAATGACGAGCAGACACACTTCGCTCAGGTCTATGCAGACAACGGCGTGGACGTGATCCTAGGGTCTCATCCTCGCATGCTGCAGCGTGCGGAAGTGCTTACCGGAGAGAACGGTCACAAGACCGCATGCTTCTATTCGTTGGGCTGTCTCGTTTCGGGGCTGAGCGACGGCGACAACCTTATAGGAGGCTTGGTGGAGCTCACGCTTTCACGCGACAACATCGGTGCTTGCAAGGTTACGAGCGCGACGCTCAAGCCGATTGTGACCCATCGCGCAGACGGCGGTGACTACGGCACGTATCTGCTTAAGGACTACACCGAGGAGCTGGCGCAGTCTGGTTGGGATGCAAACCTGACGCCAGAGGCCGTGTCGCAGACCTGTGCCAACATCTTTGGCAGTGACTACCAAACTGATACCGATACCCTGACTCTTCAGCTATAAATCGGGACTCTGTGGTTGTGCTCGCGTGGTGCTCAAATCCCTTTTGACGGGCTTTCCTTATTTCTGATCCGGTTTCTCCTCTGCGCTCACTGGCGTAGAGGAGATGACCACCGACGTGTCTGCCTGGATGTTGTCGGCCTGTACAGCTGCCTTTGTGCCATCGTTTGCAAGGACGGTCACGGGGATGTTTGTGACGATGCCTCGAGAGGGATCGAGCAAGAGCTCTAGATAGCTTCCTCCGTTTTGTGACGTGCGCAAAGCCGCAGATGGAACGATGTAGGTGCTAGGAATGCTCTTCAGGATAATGGATGCCTCGACGGCAATCCCCTTGGTGATGCGCTCGTCTGGCTCTTCAATAAACACCGTGGCGAAAAGCACCCCTTCATCGTCCTCGTCGAGACTGCTTATCTGCGAGGTTATCGCAAGCCCCTCGATGGTGGGAAACGTGAGACGTACTTCTTGGTCCACGCTTGCGCGATCACGTTGGTCCTCGGGTATTTGGACGACGAGGCGGTAACTCGAGGTATCGGAGATGGTGCAAAGACGGGTGGATCCAGTCACTTTGCCACTTGGTTTCACTTGGGAGTTTATGTCGCTTATCGTGCCGCTTATAGGTGCGTAGACGTTTAGCGTCTCCTGCTGCTCAAGCGCATGCTCATACGTCTGCTGGATGTTTGCGAGGTTTTTGTTTGCGGCGTCCAACTCGCTCTGGGCGGCTGTGGCTTTGTTTTTTGCGTTTTCTAAGCCTAGCTCAGCTATCGTGCGCGTGTTTGACGAGGTGCTTGAGCTCGAGCTCGAACTCGAGCTGGAACTAGAACTTGAACTGGAGCTGGAACTCGAGCTCGAGCTAGAACTCGAGTTGTTTGACCCCGCGTTGCGATTGTTGTTTTGGTTTGCACGGTTGGCGGCCTCCTTGTCCACCTCCTCTTGAGCCTTTGCCAGTTCTTCGTTTGCCTTGTCGAGGGCGGCGGCCTTCGCCTCCGCCTCCTTGCGAAAGGTCTCTACCGCCTTGGCGGCCCGATTGGTGGCATCTCGGATGGTGGGGTTGTCGAGACGAAGGAGCAGCTCGCCCTGCTCCACCGAAGCACCGTCTTCTACGAGTACTTCCTCTACGCTTCCTGAAACGCCCGAGGTTACGCTTGACTCGTCAATCGGCTTGACGAGAGACGTGGTGTCGATGGTCTCGGTGTACTCGCCCTTGATGATGGTCTCTGTTTCAAACTTCGTGGTGACCTCTTGGACTGGCGTGCGCATAGAGGTCCAGAGGAACCAGCCGGATGCCCCAATGATTATCGCGAGCAGGAGAGTGACGAGCACTGTCGTGATGCGCGAGTGGCGCTTCTTTGTGATGCGTACGTCCTCCTGTGCTTGTCGACTCGAGAGATAGGGTGAGGGAGAATCGCTTACATAGTAGGGCCGGTTGATATTTACCGCTGCCACTTCATGCTTTCCCAAAATACCGATGGGGGCGTCGTTCTGGGATGACTCGTATGCGGGGGTCTGTGTCTGCCATGAAACGTGCGTAGGAGTTTGTGCCTCCTGCGATGCGGATGGTCGATCAGCTGAAAGAGGAAGCTGAGAATTGGAATCGGGCACATCGTCTATGAGATTCACGCGCTCCATGCCATATCCGAGGGCGGGGGAGGCTACGGTGGCGTCTTCGAGCCCACCATCTTCTATGGAGGGCACACTGAAATGACGTTCTTTGCGAAGGGAGGAGTCCTGCGTCGT
>CACXZL010000259.1:6664-9003 GCA_902772085.1 uncultured Coriobacteriaceae bacterium
GGAACTTGACAACCATGGGGATGTTGCGCAGCTATCGCGCTTGGACGCACAAGCCTGCATATCGATTGGACGATTGTTTTGGCTTGCGTTGAGGGACGCGTGAGACGTTCAGCTCCACCACCGAGCGGGCGATGGCCGCGCGTGGTTCCGCAGCCCAGCGAGTACTGCATGAGCACGGTGCATGCCCGATCGACGAGGCCTGAACCGTGAGACGACATGTCTGTGGAGTTTCCGCAGACACATTGTAGTAGAATGGTCGATTGCGTGTCGGGGTGCCGTCTACACCTAGACACCGTCTGTAAGAGGTTCCGTCCGCACCGACACGGGACGGGCAAGACGAGAGGATTTGTATGTCGTCATTTTCCATGCATACCCATACGTGCGGCGAGTTGCGTACGTCTGATCTCGGTAAAGAGGTCACGCTTACCGGTTGGGTGGGACGCCGTCGCGACCACGGTGGGCTTATCTTCATCGACCTGCGCGATCGCGAGGGTCTCACGCAGGTCTCTTTCGACCCCGACATCTCGGGAGGCGAGGCTTTTCGAACGGCCGAGAAGGTGCGCACAGAATGGCCGCTCAAGGTCGTAGGCGTCGTTCGTCAGAGACCCGATGCCAACCCCAACCTCCCCACCGGAGAGATCGAGGTGCTGGCGTCCGAGGTAGAAGTGCTCAACACCTCGAAGACGACGCCGTTCCAGATCGAGGACCACGTCGACATTTCCGAAGACATCCGTCTTCGTTATCGTTATCTTGACTTGCGACGTCCCTCCATGATGGCAAACATGCGGCTTCGCTCAGACTTCACCTTCGCCTTGCGCGAAGCGCTCCACGCGAGGGCGTTTATGGAGGTGGAGACGCCCGCGTTGTTTAAGTCAACGCCCGAGGGAGCACGTGACTTCATCGTGCCGAGTCGCCTGCAGCCGGGCAACTTCTATGCGCTGCCGCAGAGTCCACAGCTGCTCAAGCAGCTCCTGATGGTGGGCGGCGTGGAGCGGTACTATCAAGTCGCCAAATGCTTCCGCGACGAAGACCTGCGTGCAGACCGGCAGCCCGAGTTCACGCAGGTGGACATCGAGATGAGCTTCGTGGAACAAGACGATGTCATGGGTGCTCTCGAGGAGACGCTGGCCGATGCCTTCTCAAAGGTAGGCGTGGACATGCCGCTTCCCCTGCGCCGGCTCTCGTATCGCGAGGCGATGGACACCTATGGCACCGACAAGCCCGACACGCGCTATGGCATGGAGCTGCATGATGTGACCGAGCTCTTTGCCAACTCAAGCTTCAAGGTGTTTGCCACGGCTGCTCAGACCGAGGGCCATGTGATCAAGTGCATCAATGCCAAGGGAGCAGGCACCTGGTCGCGCGGAAAGATAGACAAGCTCTCCAAGGTCGCCGCAACCTTTGGTGCAAAGGGTTTGGCGTGGGTCGCCTTCCGCGCGGACGGGACCGTAAACAGCCCCATAGCGAAGTTCTTTGGCGAGGAGGAGATGGCCGCGCTGCGCGAGGCGTGCGCGGTGGAGCCGGGTGACCTGCTTCTCTTTGCCGCCGGTTCGTGGCAGCTGACCTGTGAGATCTTGGGTGGCATGCGCGTCCACATGGCCAAAGCACTCGAGTTGCCGCTTGAGGGTCACGACTTCCTCTGGGTCGTGGACTTCCCTCTGGTGCACTGGGACGAGGACCGCAAGGCCTATGCTGCCGAGCACCAGCCCTTTACCCAGCCAGAGGAGGCGGACCTCGATCGTCTGGAATCCGATCCGTTGTCCGTTGGCTCGCACACGTACGACTTCGTGATGGACGGCTACGAAGCCGGCGGTGGTGGCATGCGTATCCACAACGCCGAGCTACAGATGCGTATCCTCAAGCTCCTGGGCTTCACGGAAGAGCGCGCACGCGAGCAGTTCGGCTTCCTGATGGATGCCCTCGAGTATGGCGCGCCTCCCATGGGTGGTTTTGCGTTGGGCCTTGATCGCGTGTGCATGCTGCTCGCGGGATGTGACTCTATCCGCGACGTGATGGCCTTCCCCAAGACAACCAACGGCAACGACCTCATGAGCGATGCGCCTTCCGCTGTGAGCGATCAGCAGCTCAAGGAAGTGGGCCTGCGCTTGTCGTAAGGATCCTCAAAGCACAACCTGCGAGGATTGGCGAGACGTACACGAGTTCAGGCACTGGGGAGGAGAGACCAAGGAAACGCAATGAGAGAGAAGAAAGCAAGAAGAGAAGAAAAGGAAAAGCGGGAAAGAAAACCTTCGCGTTTGTCCCAGCTGGTAAACCACTGGTGGGATCGGCTGCTCGACGTAGCCGACAAGCGCTCTTTTTCTCAGTCCGCTTCGGAGTAC
>CACXZL010000260.1 GCA_902772085.1 uncultured Coriobacteriaceae bacterium
GTCCGGACCGCTTGCAAACGTTACGGTCGCCCTTGGGTCAAGGCGTCGCACCACCGCACACACCTGTTGCTCGCAATCTCTCTTGCACAGCCCTATCCACCGATCTGCCATCCTATGCCCCTTCCGTCACAGGTATTTCCTTAGCGTCGACTGGTTGATTGTGTCCCTCGGCGTTCCCTTCCATCTCCTTGTCGCGCTTTGCCGCGTCTTCACCTACGGGCATGACATCGCGGCTTGCCGGCGCGGGTCGCGAGATCTCCCTCACGTCGTCGGCAGGCAAGACGAGCTTCAAGTCCCCCGACGTGCTTGCAGACAGAATTGCCGTCACAAGCGCCGGATCCACCGCTATGACGATCGATCCCCTGCCCGCACTCAGCCCCGTGCCCCCTGGCACCGATAGCACGATGGCGTCTCCTCCCATCGATTCCGCCGTCCCGTCTTTCATGCGATATGCCAGCACATGCGATCCGACGGCGATGGAGGAGGGCACTCCCAGCGTGTCTGTGATGGGCACGGATACCGCTACGTGACCGGAGGGGATTTCCACCGCCTGCGCGTCATCGCGAAAGTTCATGTCGCAGAGAGGCATGTTTGCCAGAGCGGGAACGCTTACTTTTTTACCGACGACTTCGTCGACGCTGAGAAAGGCGTTTGCCGGAGCGAGCGAAGATATCCAGTCGCGCATGCTGACGTCGCCACGCGAAACGATCTCTCCAGGTTCCAACGCTCTCGTCGCCACAACCAACGTCACCGTGTCTCCGCCATACCGACGCAGGGTCTCGGAGCGTTCACGCTCCACCTCAGCACGAACATGGCTCGCATACAGCACGCAAGCCACGATCGCCACCAGGGCGCAGAAACCGCTCATGATGAATCGAGTTCGTTTCGACACGCAATCACTCCCCGCACTCGTTTTGTCCCGCCTCTTCTCCCCACAATTGTGCGTGCGATCGGGACAAATACTCGTGACTTCAAAAGCCTCCCTTACACGTGTCTTTCGCATATCTTGCGCATTTTTCGCAGGAGGATGCCTTTCGGCACGCAGAAGCGATGCCGTACGGCCGCACGAGACGCTGCAAAACGTGCAAAACCCAACAAAAAAGGACCCTGGGGCACGGGAGCTCACGGTTGCATACACACATGCACCGATGCACCCGCCAACTGGGGTTTTACCACTTTTGATGCTCCTTTTTTGCAACCATGAGCTCTCGGCGTTCGTCTGGAACTCACGTTTGTAAAGGTGCGCGGCGGCACTTGCTGGGCTTTTGTCGCGCGGGTGCGGGATGCGACGGAAACGCGTACCGCCTTCTTACCCGCCCGTGTTCGCGCGCCCCTGTCTCGCCCACAAGCTTCGGGACAGAGTCGAAAAAAGGTACCCGTGCGCGATTCAACGATACCTACCTCCTAGGCATTTGTTCCGTTCGCAAAACCGCAGGCAGACGGCTTGGCCATTTGAGCCATGAAGAACCACGCGATAGGTATTGCAGAATACCTACCGGGTGGGTTTTCGCCCAAAACGTACCCCGTAGTTTTTTTGACAAGACGCACGCGCTGGGTAGAACGATGTCGGCGGTGGTCAAACAAGAGTCTTGTCAAAAGAGGCCAAAACACCTATTGACAAAACAACTCGCCCGTCTGACAAGGAACGACTGCTTGATTGTCCTTCGTCAAACGGGCGATTCGTATCACGGCAACGAACAAACTACACTGCAATTGCCTATTGGGTCTTTTGGCTCTTGCTTGCCTCCCACTTGGCATGCACAGCCGCTACGGCTTCCTCGATGAGCCCTTCGTCCACGCCGCGCGCCTTGAGGAATTCCGAGAAGGCCGTCGCGGCCTGGTCCGCTCCTTCTTCGCGCCCTTCTTCGCGCCCTTCCTTCTTGCCAGCTTCTAGCGCTTCCTTCCTCAGACGCTCTGCGCGCTCATGCATCAGTTCCAAAACCTCTCCGCCCATTGCCTTCCTCGCCCTCTCTCGCAATGACTCATGTGCCCTCAACAAATAGTCCGACACCTTTATTATAAGTTCTAGCAGCTCTTCGTAGAGCAGGTCATTTCCTTCGCTCAGCGTTGCGAGCTCCAACGCCGTGCGCAGCTCGGCGCAGGCAGCCATAAGTCCGTTTGCCTCTGTGGCATCTGGTGCCAGTCGGGCTATCTCTTGCTCGAAACGCATGAGGTAAAAGGGCATCAAGAAAAGGAGGTTCTTCTTTTGCAGGTCTTCGCACGAGTAGCTTTGGGCCTTGACTACCTTTGTGCGATATAAGAATGACTCGCCGTTGGGAAGGTTTACCTTTATCTTGAGCATGTCCGGCGTGCTTTCGTTGTGTCGCAAGTAGAGCACGCACGACGCAGGGAAGTCCATTTCATAGGGCGCGCCTGAACTCAACGCCACTTCAAGGGCAATAGCGAAGTCGTACTCAATCATGCGCACGACCATGTTTGAGTCGGCAGTGCTTTGGCACTCCACGTGGTAGATCTTGCTGCCGAGACGGAAAACCGTGTCGTCTATCTTTGTACCCCGCAGCGTCTCGTGGTCGTTGCTAAACTGCACGATTTCCGCGTCGCGCGGGTAGCGCCTCCCAAACACCTCGTTGATGAAGGGAATCAAGAGCTTTGGCATCTTATGTGCCATCGTCTTGAATACAGAGTCAAATATCGTGTTTTCAACCACTGGGGTCCTCCTTAAATCCTTTGCTCTTCCTTGTGCATGATAGCTATCTGAAGCCACGCGCTAAGGCGAGGGACCCAAGCTGTTTCGATGAAAGACAAACAAATAATGATGCATGGGCGTTCTCCAAGAATCGGCAGAATACCCCTCTGGACTCTAGGGGTATGCCTGAGAACGCCCGCCTGCATAATGAAAACCCCGACCGCACGGAACTTACCCGAGCCTGAGTATGCCAAGGAACCTTATAGCTACAGGTCACAGCGTGTGAGGGTACACGGTCCGGACCGCACATCGCGTATCGACAACCGCTCCCTCCAAGCAAGACAAGCGTAGCACGACTTTGTCGCAAGGTGTCTTTCAAATTCCATGTATACGTTCAGGAGCGTCGAGTATCGGCGAATGGCCATGGGGACTTGCCCTCTACGACCACAAGGAAGTGTCTCCCTGTGGTTTCCATCCATTACCGTAAAGTCAAGCCTTTTGTCTCTGGAATTTACACCGAGCTATAGGCAAATCCAACAAACGCCGCCCGTGCTGGGCGGGCGGCTGTGTCGGACGATGTCAGCGATAATCTAGCGAAAGTCCTTATAAAACGATATCCGGATCGAGCGTATCGGCACTTTCACGCATCTCGGCGGCAAGCGACAGATAAATCCTCAGGCGTTCGTTTGTCTCGCCCGATCCAAATCGCGCAAGCACCTCGCATCCCGGCTCATGCGTGTGCGTGCAGTCCCTGAACCTGCATGCCCGGGCGGCATCGGCAATCTGGGGAAACACCATCGCCAATCCACGCTCGTGGCCCACCATCTGCAGCGTCCTGAGCCCAGGCTCATCTACGATGATGCCAGATCCCGGAATCTTTACCATCCTGCGCGTCACCGTGGTATGTCGGCCTGCGCCATCCGACACCCGTACGGCACCTGTTTGCAGAGCCTCCCTCCCGAGCAGGGCGTTGAGAAGCGTAGACTTGCCGACGCCGGAAGGTCCGAGCATGATGCCCACCTTTCCCATCGGCACGAGATCACGCACGCTCTCCACACCCCAAGAGGCCCCCGCATCGAGCGCCGCCTGCTCAAGCACGCGCTCGCTTGCGTCATCGCATGCAAGGGAGGCGACCACCGCTATGGGACATTGCTCTCCGAGAACGTCCCGT
>CACXZL010000261.1 GCA_902772085.1 uncultured Coriobacteriaceae bacterium
GATTGGGATGCCTATAGAAACAACCGAATCGGGTTTGTTTTTCAGAGCTATAACCTGATCCCGCATCAGACCATCCTGGCAAACGTCGAGCTTGCGTTGACCCTCTCAGGTGTGAGTCCCGCTGAGAGACGCGAACGGGCACGTGAAGCTCTCGAAGACGTGGGGCTGGGCGAGCATGTGGACAAAAAGCCCAGCCAACTGTCGGGTGGGCAGATGCAGCGCGTGGCCATCGCACGTGCGCTCATAAACGATCCTGAGATATTGCTGGCTGACGAGCCCACGGGCGCTCTCGATTCGGCGACTTCCGTACAGGTGATGGATCTCTTGCGCGAAGTGGCTGCAGACCGTCTCGTCATCATGGTGACGCACAATCCCGATCTCGCACGGCAGTACTCCACGCGTATCGTGGAGCTGGCCGACGGGCGCATTCGCTCCGACACCGATCCCTACGTCCCAGCTCCGGAAGACATGCGCAAGGCCGCCGCCACCCGCTACACTTCCATGGGGTTTCTCACCGCGTTGACCCTCTCGTTCAACAACCTCATGACAAAGAAAGGCCGTACGATCATGACGGCCTTTGCGGGTTCTATCGGCATCATCGGCATTGCGGCCATCCTCGCGCTTGCAAATGGCGTGAACGCCTACATCCAAGAGGTTGAGGAGAG
The DNA here is from genome assembly GCA_902772085.1 of uncultured Coriobacteriaceae bacterium. Taxonomy (GTDB): domain Bacteria; phylum Actinomycetota; class Coriobacteriia; order Coriobacteriales; family Atopobiaceae; genus RUG440. The sequence continues at coordinate 666 of CACXZL010000261.1, forward strand.
CACGCTTTCCGTGTACCCACTTCAAATCATGAGCTCGGGCTTTGATATCAGCTCGATGCTGGTGGATCTGCAGGGCACGACCGACAACGCATCTGGAGAGGGGTCCGGAGGCGATTTGGTGAAGGCTGAGGGCCGTGTGGGCGAGCGCCGCATGGTGACCAGCATGTTTGGGAGCGTGGGGAAGAACGATCTCGCGGCACTCAAGACCTATCTCGACGAAAACGGTGGGGACATCCAAAAATACGTGCAGGCCATAGAGTACAAATACGGTGTCGTGCCGTACCTCTTTACTACGGAAAAGAACGGTGACGTACGTCAGGTCAATCCCGACACGACGTTTTCTGCGTTTGGCTTCGGTGCCTCCTCGTCATCCCTCTTTACCTCGTCGTCAGCGTTTTCCTCAAACGTCTTTTCACAGATGCCCTCAGACCTTTCTCTCGTGCAAGACCAGTTTGACGTAAAGGCTGGCCATTGGCCTCAGTCCCAAGACGAGCTTGTGCTGGTGCTTTCTCGAAACGGCAAGATCGCAGACGTCATGAGCTATGCCATGGGCTTGCGCGACCACGAAGAGCTCGAAGACATGGTGACGAAGCTCGTAAACGAGGAGGATTTCGAAGCCCCTACCGACGAGAGGTCGTTTACCTATGACGAGCTGATGTCGCCGGAATTCGTGGCTGTGCCCCTTGCGCACACGTATGCCTATGAGGACGAGTATGGTGTGTGGACGTCAAAGGCAGATGACCAGGAGCACATGAAGCGCATGGTGAAGGATGGCCTGAAGCTGCGCATCGTGGGAATCGTTCAGGCCAAGGAGGACGTGGATGCGACATCGTTGACGCAAGGGATTTATTATACGTCCGGCCTGACACGTTGGCTTATGGATCAGGCTGCCTCGTCGCGTATCGTACGAGACCAATTGGCGGATCCCACAAAAAACGTGATCAGCGGCAAGTCCTTTGAAGGCGAGGCGAAGGAGCGCGGAAATGGAGGCGACTTCGATATGGATTCGCTCTTTTCCATTGACGAAGGCAAGATGAAGGATGCGTTCAAGATAGATGCAAATGGCCTGGACTTCTCCAACATGGACTTCTCGGGTTTGGACTTCTCAAATCTTGCGTCGGCGTTTGACCTGAGCTCGATGAATTCAGGTTTGGACCTCTCTGGTATGACCCTTCCTGCGATGGATCTCTCCGGTCTGAACGGGTTGGATTTCTCAGATATCAGCTTCGATATGAGTGGGATTGATCTTTCGGGGATTGAGCTATCGGATTTGTTGGATCCTGATGTGCTTGCGACACTTGCGCCGTACTTCGAGCGGATCGACGTGGTGAAGCTGATGGAAGGGGTCAACCCCACGGTGGATACGGCAAGGATACGGGGTGCCGTTGCGGAGGCGATCCAAGGGCTGGGGCCATATCTTGCTGGGCATCGCTCCAGCATAACGAATGTGGATTCGATGCGGCAGGTAATCCATGACTATTTTGCACAGGATGCGTTGCGGCAAAAGCTCAGGGAGGCAGCCGTAGGGGCCGTGACCTTCAGCGATGCCGACAAAGCGCGCATGACGCAAAACCTCATGAGCCAAATGAAAGACGTTGAACTCAGCGAGGAAGAGAAACAGCGGATAGGCGAGAGGACCCAGGAGGTCGCATCGAAGCTCGCGGCACAGGTGGCCGGACAGTTTGCCGAGAAGATGGCTTCGCAACTCGAATCGAAGCTCTCACAGGCGTTGGGTCAGACGCTTGCCACGACCATGCAATCATACATGGAGCAGGTGATGACCGCCGTGATGACGCAGCTTGGCACGAGGATGCAAGAGCAGCTTACCGGTGCCTTGTCTACGTCCATGCAGCAAGCTATGGGCAGCGTGATGGAGCGCATGATGCAGCAGATGGCCGACGTCTTCTCTGTCGACGAAAAGGCGTTTGCCGAGGCCTTTGAGTTCAAGATGGACGAGAAGGAGCTCTCGCAACTCATGGCGACGCTCATGAGCACGGAACGTACGAGCTATGACAAAAACCTTGTGAAGCTCGGGTATACAAGCATAGAGAAGCCCTCGGAGATCGACATCTACCCCGTGAACTTCGACAGCAAGGCTGAGGTCACGAAGGTGCTCGACGACTACAACGACCGCATGCGTGAGGAGGACGAGGGGAAAGTCATCACCTACACTGACGTCGTTGGTGCTCTGATGAGTTCGGTTACAGATATCGTAAACATGATCAGCTACGTTCTCATCGCCTTCGTGGCCATCAGCCTTATCGTGAGTTCCATCATGATTGGCGTTATCACCTATATCAGCGTTCTCGAGCGCAAGAAGGAGATCGGCATCCTGCGCTCCATCGGTGCGAGCAAACGCGACGTGAGTCGTGTCTTTAACGCCGAGACCGTCATAGAGGGCTTTGTATCGGGCGTCATGGGCGTGACCATTACCGCAGTTGCATGCATCCCCGCAAATATCATCGTGGAGCGGATACACGACATACACGACCTTGCCCGCCTGCCTGTAGGGGCAGCCATAGTCCTTATAGGCATAAGTGTGTTTTTGTCGTTCATCGCAGGCCTCATCCCGTCAAGCAAAGCTGCGAAGGCGGATCCGGTGGAGGCGTTGCGCAGCGAGTAGTTGCACGGCAATGGTGATTGCCGTGCAGTCACTCTGCAAATCGATAGCCGTCGCGTCCGGCTCTTTTCACTTTGTAAAGCGCTCTGTCGGCTGCTTGAAAAACGCTGTCTGGGGTTGAGCTTTCTTCTCCAAAGGCGATGCCCACGGAGAGCGTAACGGGAGGCAAGCCGTTTGAGGTGTCGCGTAGGAAGGCCGCGACTTTGTCCAACTTCCGCTCTATAACCTCGCGATGCTCTGGTTTCATCTGAATCATGATGATGGCAAATTCGTCGCCTCCGATGCGACAGACGAAGTCACTTTGGCGAAAGGTGCCAAAGAGCGTTGCGGCAACCTCTACCAGTACGGCATCGCCCATCTCATGACCGAAATCGTCATTGAAGCTTTTGAAGTTGTCGATGTCTATGAGTATGAGAGCGGAATCGCGGCGGTGTGTCACGAGTAGTTCATCGTAGTATGCTCTATTGAGGACGCCGGTGAGGCCATCGGTCTTTGCCTCATGCTGAAGGTTTTGCGTCTGAATATATGCTTTTCTCGTGCAAGGCAATGGGACGGAGAAGGAGATAGTTGATTGCGACGGTAAGGAAGAGAATCGCGCTGAGAAGAAGGATGACGCTTACTCGCATCGCCGTGAGGTAGACGCCGAGCTGTGCGTCGATGCGCAGCAGATCCTCTCGCAGACTTCCCACCAAAAGACTCGAAGAAGACTGCACCCGCTCACGTATGGCGAGCTTTCTGCTTGTGTATTCA
>CACXZL010000262.1 GCA_902772085.1 uncultured Coriobacteriaceae bacterium
AAGAAAAACAGAAACGATATAATGAGAAACCACAGCGTTGCGCATCTTCTCCAGGCAGCACTCCGTGAGGTTCTCGGCGACGTGCCTTTCTTTGACAGCGCTGAAGGGACGGCTCGTCAGCTTCGTCGGCGCTTGTTGGAGTGTGGGCTGCTTGCATCTGAGGGCCGGCAGGGAGGCGTCACGTTTCTCTCGAGCAAAGACACGCCGGATGAAATCGAGTTGTATCGGCGCTTCTTTGAGATTAGCGCCTAGCCATAGCTGCCTGTAGACGGCCCTGCGTGGGGTCTTGTTTCCAAGCTTATGTATGACCGGCACTGACATCGTCGGACTCAGCGGCGATGGCGTTTGCTGAGTGCACCCGCTTTCGCAGCCTCTTGGCCGGTTGCGGAAAAGCTCAAAGACCGTCGCGTCCGCTTTTGCACACGGCCAGGATCGGCGTGTGCAGAAACGGACGCGTGTGGGGCGATGCGACGCGGGAGGTGTCCGCTTTTGCACACGGGCGCTTGTCTGGTGTGCGAAGTCGGACACGTGGCGTGCGAAATGCGGCTGGAAGTGTCCGCTTTTGCACACGGCCAGGATTGACGTGTGCAGAAACGGACACGTGTGGGGCGATGCGACGTGGGAGGTGTCCGCTTTTGCACACGGCCAGGATCGACGTGTGCAGAAACGGACACGTGGCGGGCGATATATTCGACGTGCTGTCTGCTTTTGCACACGGCCATGAGCTGCGTGTGCAGAAGCGGACATTTGGAAGGTGAATCGGGACGCATGCGAGGCGAAATGCGGGAGGACCCGTCCACTTTTGCGCGCGTCGAGCACTGGAACGTGTAGTATCATAATTACAATTCTATACGCGAGGGTACGATCTTCGAGCTGTTAGGCCTCTACAAAGGATTCCGGTTCAACTCCGGACCAGTCGTTGATGTACTTCAATGCATTGCCTGGTTACTGACCTTAGGCAACGTGCTCCCATCTGCCCTCATAGCAGGCCATATGGCCAGAAAGGGAGGGCAGCTATGTTGCACTCACACGTCTCACGTCGACAATTCATGGGAGCTTCCTTGGGAGTGATGGCCGCAGCCGCCGGCCTTGCTGGGTGTGCAGGAGCCAGCTCGACGTCGCAGGCGGCAAACGCATCGAAAGCAAGCGACTCTGCGTCCACGACGACGGACACCGCGGTAGAGATTATAAAGCCAGTGATTCTGGTCGTGAGCTTCGGCACGAGCTACGCCTCGAGCCGACACGTCACCATCGGCGCCATCGAGTCGGACATCCGCGAGGCGTTTCCGACCTACGATGTGCGTCGGGCCTTCACCGCGCAGACGATCATCGACCACATTCAGAAGGACACGGGTCGTCATATCGACAACTTCAAGGAGGCCATGGACAAGATCGTGGCTGAGGGAGTGAAGCGCGTGATCGTGCAGCCCACGCACCTCATGGACGGATTCGAGTACCAAGACATCGTGAAGGAGCTCGAGGACTACAAGTCGAAGCTCGACGCCGTCGCGGTCGGTGCGCCGCTGCTGACCACCGCCGAGGACCGCGTCGCCGTTATCGAGGCCATACACGACGCCATGGGTCGCTACGAGGACGACAAGACCGCCATCTGCCTCATGGGCCACGGCACCGAGGCCGAGTCGAACTCCGTCTACGCCACCCTGCAGCAAGAGCTTGTCAACAAGGGCTACAAGAACTACTTCGTTGCGACCGTGGAGGCGACGCCTACCTTTGCGGATGCCGTCAAGGCGGCGAAGGACGCCGGATACACCAAGGCCGTGCTTCGTCCGCTCATGGTAGTGGCGGGCGACCATGCGACCAACGACATGGCCGACACCTCCGACCCGGAGTCCTTCGCCTCGCTCATGATCGCTGCGGGCTTCGAGGTGACCTCGATTCTGGAAGGCCTGGGCCAGATCGTCGGAGTGGACGAGGTCTACGTGTCCCACGTGAAGGCCGCGATCGACTCGCTGTGAGACCAGGAGGCGAAAAGATGACAAGCAAAACCATGGGTGCGTTGATCGGTGTGTTGGTACGGCCTTTATGCGTGTGCGCGCTTTCGTTGGCGATCGTCGGATGCGGACAGGCGGCGACGTCGAGCGCAAGCTCGTCGGCTTCCGTGCAGGAAGCGAACGCAGGCGGTTTTGCGGCAAGTGAGGGCGAACTCGCTTCCTCTTTGGCGCAGGAGACGAAGGCAGCCTCGCCGGTCGAGCTTGCCGACGGCACGTATGGCGTCGAGGTCGAGACCGACTCGAGCATGTTTCGCGCAGACAAATGCACGCTGACCGTGGCGAACGGTGCCTACACGGCCGAGCTCGTCCTTCCGGGCGAAGGCTACTCGCGGCTGTACTTCGGCAAGGCCGAGGACGCGGCGACGGCTGATGCAAGCAAGATATACGACTACCACCTCAACGACGAAAACAAATACACGTTCGACATACCCGTCGCAGCGCTCAACGAAGAGATGGCGGTGGCGACATACGGTCAGCGCCGCGACACCTGGTATGACCACAAGATCACGTTTGTGGCTCCCGATGCGCAGTAAGGGATTGCCGGTGCTGCACCTTTCATGTGCCTTGGCCGCGATGCTGTGCCTGGTGCTTGTTGGATGCGCACCTGCATCGGAGCCGTCTCAGCAGAGCTCCGTGCAGCAGAGCTCATACACCACGCTCGTGCAGGACTTCCACACGACTGATCTAGGCTGCGGCTGGGAGCCGACGGGCAGCATGGAGCTGGCCTACGCGCAATGCTTCACGGTGGACTACTACGAAGGCGGCTATGCGCTCGTGTGCGTGGCGGACGGCAACCGGTATCTCTTGGTACCGGAGGGTGCGGAGGTGCCGGCGAACCTCGATTCGCGGATACAGGTGTTGAGGAAGCCGGCGCAGAGCATCTACCTTGCCGCAAGCGACACGATGTGCCTCTTTGACGCGCTCGGGCAGATAGACCGCATTTCCGTCTCGGGCCTTGAGCGTGATGGCTGGTACGTGCAGGCGGCGCGTGACGCGATGGACGCGAGCGCCATGGTCTACGGCGGCAAATACCGATCGCCAGACTACGAGCTGCTCGTCTCGCGTGGGGTGCGCCTCGCCATAGAGAACACGATGATCAACCACACGCCCGAGGTGCGCGAGAAGCTCATCGAGATGGGCATCCCCGTGCTGGTAGAGCTTTCCAGCTATGAGAGCAATCCCCTCGGCCGGGCCGAATGGGTGCGCCTCTACGGTGCGCTGTGCGACGAGGACGAGCTCGCGCAGAGCGTCTTCGATGGACAGGTCGACCAGGTGCGGGCTATCAGCAACGCCTCGACGGGCAAGACCGTTGCATTCTTCTATCTGAACGCGAACGGTGCCGCCGTGGTGAGGCGCCCCGGCGAATACGTGACCAAGATGATCGAGATGGCCGGAGGGACTTACGCCTTCGAAGGACTCGAAGCCGCGTCGGTCGGTTCGAGCAGCGTGACCATGGAGATGGAGCAGTTCTATGCCATGGCGAAGGAAGCCGACGTCGTGATATACAACGCAAGCACGAGCGACGCCGTGAGCTCGCTTGCCGAACTCGTGCAGAGAAACGAGCTTTTGGCCGACTTCGAGGCGGTGCGCTCGGGCAACGTCTGGGTGTGCGGCGAAAACATGTATCAGCAGATGATCTCGTCCGGAAGCGTCATCGCCGACCTCAATCGCGTGCTCGTTGACGGTGCGGAGACTACGACGTATTTCAAGAAGCTGACGTAAGCCGCGGGGCGCCGCGCTTGTCGAGAGCGGTGCCCCGCCATGTGTGCGAGGGGGTTGGATGGCAAACAAAC
>CACXZL010000263.1 GCA_902772085.1 uncultured Coriobacteriaceae bacterium
CACCTTCGCCTCCGGCAACGTGCTCGAGGCGAAGCTCGACCGTGGTCGCGGATCGGTGGCGACGGTGCTCGTCACGCGCGGCACGCTTCACGTGGGCGACGCGCTGGTGGCCGGCATGAGCTATGGCAAAGTGCGCGCCATGATCGATCCCAAGGGCCGAAACGTCCGCACGGCCACGCCGAGCTATCCCGTGGAGATTCTCGGCCTCCAGAGCGTGCCGATGGCAGGCGACGAGTTCCGCGTCTTCCAGGACGATCGCGACGCGCGTGCCCTTGCCGACGAGCGCGCCCTCAAGGCCCGCATCGAGGAGCAAAACAAGGTGAAGCACATCACCCTCGAGAATCTCTTCGCCACCATGGAGGACGCCGAGATCAAGGAGCTCAACCTCATCATCAAGGCCGACGTGCAGGGCTCCATCGAGGCGCTGCAGGACTCGCTCGACAAGATGGACCAGAGCGAGGTGCGCATAAACACGATCCACTCCGCCGTCGGTGCCATCTCCGAGACCGACGTCGTGCTCGCCGACGCCTCCAATGCCATCATCATCGGCTTCGGCGTGCGTCCCGACGCGAAGGCGCGCAGTGCCGCCGAGCGCACGGGCGTGGAGATCCGCACCTACAGCGTCATCTACAAGGCGCTCGAGGACCTCGACGCCGCCCGCATCGGCATGCTCAAGCCGACCGAGGTGGAAGTCGCCACGGGCACGGCAGTGGTGCTCGACACCTTCAAGGTGCCCAAGGTGGGCATCGCCGCAGGCGTGCGCGTGGAGGAGGGCGAGATTGCCGCTACGGACTCCATACGCCTCGTGCGCGACGGCATCGTGGTCTACGACGGCCGCGTGGCATCGCTGCGTCACTACAAGGATGCGGTAAACACCCTGCGTGCGGGTCTCGAGGGCGGTGTAGGTCTGGAGAACTTCCAAGACATCCACCCTGGTGACGTCATCGAATCGTATCGTATCGACCAGGTTGCCCGTACTGAGTAACCAATGGAGGGCCTTCGTCGGAGGGGACCGTGTCTAGGGTCCCCTCCGACAATCCCTCCCTCATGAAAGCTCGAGACTCTAAGAGGAGGACTCTCCATGAAGCAAAACAGCAACTCGCGAAGGATGGCAGAGCAGGCACGTGAGAAGCTCGGTTATATTCTCCTGTATGAGATCTCGGATCCTTCGCTGGACCTCATCACGCTCACCGGATGCGAAGTCAGCATAGACAAGTCCTTGTTGCGTGCATACGTGAGCTGCGACTCATCGCGCTACGATGAGGTGCGTGAGGCGCTTCAGCGGGCGAAGGGGCGCATCCGTTCCCTTCTGGGCAAGTCGCTGGGTTGGCGCGTGACGCCAAGTATCGTCTTTGAAATAGATACCACGGTGGATGATGCGGAGCATATCGCCCGTATGCTGGAGGACGTGCCACCCTCCATGAGCGTGGAGAAGGACGAGTACGGTTATCCGGTATCGCAGATCGATGTGGAGGATGTCGATGGAAAGCTCTAGAGAGCGGTGTTATGGTCCCGCGGACGACGACGAGTGGGAAAGTCAGCTTGCAGGGTTTGATGCCATACGCGAGCTCATAGGGCAGGCGCGCACGGTTGCCATTTGCGGCCATACGTCTCCAGACGGCGACGCGCTCGGGTCGGTGCTCGGTCTCATGGAGATCATCGAGTCCCGTTGGCCCGACGCGCGCGTGACGCCGCTTCTGGCCGATGACGCTGCCGTGCCGCGCATCTACGGTTTCATGCCACGCTCGGGGGAGCTTGTCTGCGCGCAATCCTACACGGAGGATCCGGATCTGTTCATAGCGGTGGACCTGTGCGAGATGCATCGGCTCAACCTTGCTCAGGACGTGTGTAAGAGGTCGAAGAAGGTCGCCATACTGGACCATCACCCCTCAAGCATACCCATAGCCTCCGACGGCTGCGTGATACGCTCGAGCGCCGCGGCGGCTGGCGTGATCATCACCGAGTTTGCCATGTGCCTTGGCGTTGACATCTCGGAGAGCATCGCGCAAAACCTCATGTGCGCGGTGATGACCGATACGGGACGCTTCCAATACCAAAACAGCGACAGCGAGGCGTTTGAGATCGCAAGCCTTTTGGTAAACTGCGGCGCGTCACCTTCGGATATCTCGCTGAACGTGTACCAGAGCTTCCGATTGCAGTTTCTGCACCTCAAGTCGCTGGTGATGGGGCGTATCATGACCTTCGAGCAGGGCCGGATCGCCTATAGCTATGCGACGCAGAACGACTTGAACCGCACGGGAGCCGACCTGGACGAGAGCGACGGCCTCATCGACGTGGTTCGTAGCGTGGAGGGATCCGAGATTGCGCTCTTTCTCAAGAGCGTCTCGGAGCATAAGGTGCGTGGCAACCTCCGCTCGAAGGGAACGCTCGACGTATCGAAGGTCGCCCGTCTCATGGGCGGAGGGGGCCACAAGGCGGCGGCCGGCTTCACCTTCGAAGGTGACATCGACGAGGCGTTGGCCGCCGTGCTGCCACCGCTGCGCCGGCTGCTCAACGAGGCGGGAAACTAGTATAATCAAAACTTAAAACAGCATCGAGTTGAGAGGAGCCTGTATTGTCTCGTCGAAGAAGCAAACGTACGAGCGGCCTCAATCTCTTGTTTGCTCTCAACAAGCCCTCGGGTATGGTGACGCGATCGGTAGACAACGCCGTGGGAAATGCGTTGATGGATGACGGCGTGGGACACCTCGGGACCCTCGACCCCTCGGTCACGGGGGTCCTCGTGCTTGCCGTCGGACAAGGGCGGAAACTCATATCGTGCATCGAGGAGGGTAAGCGCAAGGGATACATGGGCAGCATCGCCTTTGGCGAGGAGCGAGCCACCGATGACGCCGAAGGAGACGTGACGCGTACCGCCGACATACCCTCTGAGCTCTATGACTACGCCTTTGCCGAGAAGGCCGTGGCAGCGCTCGTGGGTCGACGCATGCAGCGGCCCCCGCGCTACTCCGCCGTGAAGGTGGGGGGCGTGCGGGCCTATGAACTGGCACGTGGCGGTGAGGAGTTCGAGCTCCCGGAGCGCGAGGTCGAGATTTACGATGCCCGCCTGGTGGGCATCGACACCGAGCGGGGTCTGCGATGGCTCTGCAGCTTCGAGGTGTCCACGGGCACGTACATACGCGCCATCGCCCGTGACCTCGGACGCGACCTGGGGTGCGCGGCGTATCTGAGCGATCTGTGCCGCACGTCCTCTGGCAACGTGAGGCTTTCCGACTGCGTCACGCTGGAAGCCATAGAGCGCACCGGGCGGCAGGGCGCCCGCGACGCGGCGCTCGATCCCGTGAGGGTCCTTGGATTTCCCACCTATGGCCTCGAAGAGCGAGAGCTCGGGCTCGCGACGCATGGAACGCCGTTTGCGCCCCGCGACGCGCGCCGATATGCGCACGACGGACTCGTGTCGTTGGTGAGGGGTGGCTTGCTCTATGGCGTATGGTCTCTCGATGGCGGCCTTCTGAGACCAAAGGCAAACTGTCCTTTGGGAGTGGAGGGAGTGCGCCTATGAGCAAGGGCATGTATGAGATGTGCCATGCGATCGATACGGAAGCGACGCGTTCCCGCCATGGGTGGACGTACTGCAGAAGCGGCTCTCCAGCGCTCTCCGACTCGGAGCCCTGCGTCGTCACCATAGGCGCCTTCGACGTTGAGGTGCGCCAGGGCGAGCGGTGCGACCAGCAGCGATCGGGACGCTGCTGGATGTTTGCGAGCCTCAACACCTTTAGGTACCACATCATGCGGCGTTACGACCTCAAGACGTTTGAGCTCAGCCAGAGCTATCC
>CACXZL010000264.1 GCA_902772085.1 uncultured Coriobacteriaceae bacterium
CTTCTGAAGGAACAGCTTCTCAGAGTCTTTTCAAAATATGGATATGTTGCAGATGATATTATAATTTATAAAACGAGTACTGCGGTTTCTATAGGTGCTGCACGATATATTGACGGGCATGACCATGTGAAAAATGGTTGTATATTCCAACACGTAACTCGCGACATAGGCATAAAGTATATGACTTACGACGGTGATGCGCGCATAGAATGCATAAAAACTTTGGTGTCAAGAGGCGCGTCTATCCCTACTGAATCTAAATTCATTGTCTCAGAACCAAATCCAAGGAATCCCAATCAATTAGTATCACGATATGAAGCCTATGAAGCAAAAGTAATAGATCCAGATGAGTACGAAATCGATAGGGATTGGGAATATTTAGGAAAGCTATTACTCGAATACTCTGATTGTGTCGTACGAGAAGATAGTAAAGCGCGACAGAATGAGACGAGGATCGTTATAGATGAACTCGGTCGTCTGAACGTTGAGGCCCGTGAACGCAATAAACTTGAGACACTGAGGAAGATTCAGATTGCTTGGCACAATGGAGATGGGGAGGATTAGACGTGCGTGCATTGGGCTGTGATATTGGCAATGGATTTGCGTTCGTATCTGTCTTGAATGAAGACGGAGATCCCATAAGTGCTTTACCGCCCGAATGGAATGGCAGAGGAATGCCGACTGTAGTTCAAAAAATGAGAGATGGAACTCTTCAGACAGGGAGAGGTATCTCTCGACAATTTGTCAATAGGGGCACGTTTTATCGAGCCATAAAACGAACTCTTGCTAACTACGTGCGGGTGGAAGAGAGCGGAGTTGACCCCATCAAGGCGTATGAGTGTGTAGCGCAGACGGTATTGGACAGCAGTTTTGAGCGTCTGTGGAAACGCGGCGATAATCCACCGCATGAAGTGCTGTTGACCTATCCTGCTGCTTTTTTATCCGCGCCACGCTCGATAAGCCTGATCACCGAAACCGTTGCAAATCTGCGTGCCCCGGACGGAAAACCGTATGTCGTACTTGACGCTATTCCAGAGCCTGCTGCAATCGCTTTTGATTTCTTCCTGCAAAATAAGAAGAATGAAACAGAAAGCTCTTGCGTTGCGGTGTATGACTTGGGCCACGGGACTTTCGATGTTGCACTTGTATCGTATGAAAACAAAGAGGATACAAGGAACTGGATTATTCATAACTATGGTTGCCTCGGAAACATAGGTGGAATGGACTTTGAAGATAAGCTTGTAGAAATCATAAAGCAGAAAATTTCGGAGCAAGATAGAACAGCTTATTTTAATAATGCGGATGAATCGATGCTGCTTGAAGAGGCAATACAAGCAAAGCATGAGCTTTCCATAGAGGACGAGGTGGATGTATTCATTATGCTCTCTAATGGAAAAACTTATGAATTCGTTGTATCGCGTGACGAATTCCAAGAGCGTATAGAGAGCTTGGTCGCTACCACAATCTCCGAATTTACCAAAGTGCTTGATGAGGCACAGAAAAAAGGACTGGCATTGGACTATATTGTGCTATCAGGTGGATCAAGTAGGATTCCTTTGGTCGAGCAAAAGGTAGGGGAGCTCGTTAGACAGAGATATCACGAACCTATCGAAATCATTGCCCACAGGCCTATTGAGGCGGTATCGTACGGTGCCACACGCTATGCAAGTTTTTTGGATGGTTCGAAGTACATGGGGTTTACATACACGACAGCATCAAATTGCAGTCACTTGGGACGCATGCGTAAACTCTATGAACCTCTCACGATAAGTGGTGCATATGTATGCGATGAGTCTTTTACGTATGTTTTGGATCGTTCTTGGGGCATCGTTGACGAACAGACGGGCGATCTTATTGTAAAAATACGCGAGAATTCATACCTACCCGCTACATCGAAGACGTTTTGGTATAGACCAAATCAGTCACATGTCAATCTGGTGGTTGCTTGTGCGAAAGATTCTGACACGCGTGCAGAAAGGATTGTCAAAGGCGGATATAAGGAGATTGCACATCTTAAGTGTGACGGCCTGCATGCAGGAGGAGAATATGCTGCTACGCTTAGTGTCGACCGTAAACGTGTAGCACGCATAACGCTTATAGATGAAAATGGTCATGTGCTGAGAATGGAGTAGGTATGCCTACGCTATTTTAGCGACTTATTATTCCAGCTCAAAGAAGACGCGCTCAAATACTCCGTCTGCATCGCTCGGGCCATTGCCGAGCTCTATTTGATCACCGTCTTCCAAGAGTGCTCCGCTTTCATCCACGCTCATCCATGTTTCCCCACGTAGTATGCGCGATCCATGCACTCCCAAATTGAAATACCGCCAACCTTTGTCATCTCGCACAAACTTGCCATGTTTGACGGATATGCGATTGCCGTAAATTGAAAAGTCTGGAAGAGCGATGTCAGGTCGCTCTTGTGGGCTTGTTTTGGCGTTGGCTTTGCCCACCGTGTTTCCCGAAGCTAACGTATGTTTTTTTCCACCACAAATGAGGACGCCAGTACGGCTATCTGGCTGTGAATTGCCTGAGGTTATGATCTGCGTAGTGGATAGCGAATAGGAAGGTACTTCTTCTGCCATGCTAAACAACACTCCTCATCGTTTGTGGTACCGAGATTACAGCACTTGCATTGTATTGCAAACTATGCGATGTTCAGATTCGCATCTTAGTTTGCGAGTTTTCTCACATACTCGACGAGCTCGTCGTGGAAGCTGTCGCCGAGAAGGAACTCGAGACAGCTCTCGATCGTCGCCTCGAGATTCTCGTCGAGGTGGTCGTCGTGGCAGATGAAGACGAGCTCCCCGTCTCGCGTGTCGAGCGTGACGTCTATCGCCCGGTCGTCCTCGCACTCCCACAGGAAGCGCTTGAATGGCCTCCTGTCGCGTGCGTAGGGCGGGAGCTGGTATCCGGGGTTGCAGCGCAGGTATGGACCTGCAGGACCGATTTCGTAGGTGATGCCGCAGACGCGACCGTGACGGAGGTAGGTTGCGTGTGCCGAGTACCTGTCTGCCGGGATGAGCCTTTCCCCGCAGATGACCTGGTTGTCGAAGGGCGTGGCTCTGTCTATGATGATCATGTCTCTTCTCCTTTGTCAATCTTTTCATGGCTCTTGACATCACGCCGTCTGGGGTCTGCGCCTGCCACGAACGCCCATGATCAGGTCTCGTACCTCTTCCAAGGTTGGGGCGTTTTCTCCACCACTGCCACCATCGTCCCCGTCGCCAGGGTCATCCTCGTAGAGGTCGAGGAGATCCCACGGCTCCGCGCCGGCCTCTAGCGCCAGGACTGCCGAGGCGTAGTGGTGGACGGTGGAGAGCGCGAGGTCGCACGCCTCGTTGGCGTCGAAGCGGCTCGAGACGGGGTCGAAGGGGGCGCTTTCGAAGACGAGCCTCCCGTACTCGACCTTGAAGCCGCGTAGCTTGAAGCGGCTGCTCCACGACTTGCTGAGCTTGCGCATGGCGCCCTCGTGTTGCGCGGGCACCGTGAGGGACGCTGCCCGCACCGTCGCGAGACCGTCTGGCCGCAGCGTCAGGGTGCAGGACGAGAAGCCCACGCCGTTCCGGGCGCCGGAGCGATAGTAGGACGTCCCGTCGCCGGACACGTCGTAGTAGTAGCGGTCGCCCTGCTCGTCCAGGGAGCGCCGGACGGCCTCCCTGCTTGCCTCGAAGCCGCCTTCCTCCTCGTCGGACGAGTTGTAGAGCTCCATGAACTTGCTGGTGTCCATAGCGTTTCCTCCTTTTCCCGGGATGTCTCGTCAGAAGCCGACCGCCTGCTTTTCCTTGCTGG
>CACXZL010000265.1 GCA_902772085.1 uncultured Coriobacteriaceae bacterium
CCACCGACGACGAGCCGTCAGATCAAGAGCAGCAGCCTGATCAGACGCAGGTGCCACAAGACCATCCTGAGCAGTCGGCGCAAAGTGAGCAGGCGTTCGAGGTCGTCGTGGAAGGCGAGGACGTGCCGTCTGCCGATGTCGTGGCCGATGCCCAAGCTTCCCAGAAGGCCACAGGGGAGGATGGCACCGGTGCCTCGGCTTCGGTCGAAGACGCCAAATCAAACGCCGAACCCAACGGCGTGACCACCTCGCTTGCCTACGTATGCGTTGCCGCTGACATGCCGGCATCTCTTTTTGGAAAGGCGAGCGACGCGACTCTGAACAAGGAAGTGGCTGCAAAGACTGAGGCGGTAAGCGAAACTGCTGTGCGGCCGCAGGAGCAGTCTGGCACGGCGGAGGCCATCGAGCTCGCACAAGACACGCCTACCGGCGGAGAAGCCCAGTTCGAAAAATACGTGGACGACTTCGACCAAGCGACCTACCTCAACGCGCAGCCTGAGGTCATCACCCTTGGTGGCAACTCCGAAGACTTCGCAGCCTCGGTGTTTGGGTCTATGGGAGCCGCTGGAACGCTCGCGGTGGCTGGTGGTATGGCGTTGGCAGGCGCCCTTGCGGGCCTTGTGGTGTATGTAGTGGTTAAGCGTCGGAAGGAGGCACGCCATGATGAGTAGCATACACGCAAGACCCTGCTTTGCCCTGCTCGTCGTGCTCGCCCTCGCCCTGTTGATGGCAACGCCGGTACGCGCAGAGGAAGCCACGCGCACCTACCTCAAGGTAGTCGAAAACAACGAAGCGGCCCCTGTGTTTGAGCGGCACTTCGATACGCCTCAGGAGGCGTTTGACTATGCAGCCACTCAGTCTTCTGGTGATGTCCACATCGAACTGGGCACCGACTGGAAGACCATGAAGCAAAACACCTTGAGCAGCGGCACGCATCCGCACATATTCATAGACCTCAAAGGCCACAACATCATTCGCGACACGGGTGGCAGCCAAGTAAGCAATGGCGGGTTGTTCCTGATAGAGAAGGATGCGCTGCTTAACATTCGCGATACCAACCCTCAGTCGGTAGGGTACAAAGGCATACGCGGTGGAGTCATAACCGGCGGTGCAAACACCAACGGTGGAGGGGCATTCACCGTGAAGGACGGCGGCAGGCTGGAAATCCAAGGTGGTACCATTTACAAATGCACCACCAACGAGCATGGTGGTGCCGTGCACGTTTCAGGAAAGGATGCCTCCTTCACAATGAGCGGTGGCCGCATCTACTTCTGCCAGACCATCGGCGCTTGGGGAAACTGCCACGGCGGCGCGGTGTATTGCGATGAGGCTGACGTGAGCTTCAACGACTGCACCGTCGACTCGTGCTACAGCGAGGACAATGGCGGCGCGCTGTACATGGCAAAGGGAAATGCCGTGTTTGAGCGCGTGTCCATGATCGGCAACCACTGCCTGGACTACGGCGGCGCCATATACATGGACCAAGGCAGCCTGAAGATGTATGACAGCCGCATCCATGGCAGCGAGGCAAAAAACGATGGCGGTGCCATATACGACAACACGTCGGCGGGAATGAGGCTCAGAGGCTGCGTGTTCTACAAAAACAAGTCGCGTGGCAACGGTGGCGCCCTGTACGTAAACGACATCAGTGCACAGCTCATAGACACCGATGTCATTGCGAACTCGGCTCAGGGATATGGCGGTGGCGTGTACGTGGACAGTCGCTACGACATCGGCCTCAAAGGACTCGTACACATAGAGAACAACAGCGGTAAGGGCAATCGAAACAACCTCACCCTTCAGGATGGCGCTGCCTCTCGTGCCTACTTCACGAATGGCGGGCTGTACGAGGGGTCGCGCGTGGGGCTGAGCTCCACGTCGCGTAACGTCATGTACGCAAAGGCAATAAGCGAGAATCAGAAGAAGTACTTCTTCAGCGATTTGGGCGATCTCATGCTAAGGGATAGGACGGATCGACAGTCGCAGTTCGTGTCTTCGGCATTTGGCGAAGGCGCGGCGGGTGGTGTCGCGCTCGGTCTGGGCATGGCCGCGATTGCGGGGACGGTCGTGTACGTGCTCCTTTCCAAGCGTGACGAACGAAAGAAAGCCAAGGAGGGCCAGCGATGAGAATAGCGAAAAGAAAAACCGCATTGGCGTTCATGGCCGTTACACTCCTCATGGTCGTCATGGTGCTCGGCGGCAACCCGGGCATATCCCGCGCGCTGGCGCAGGCAACGGGGACACCTCTGTACGTGTCGGACGTGCAGGCCTTCCAGGGCGCAACCATGGAGGAGTGCATACGCAAGTGTGAGGAAATGGGCTACATTCCCTCAAAGAAGAACCTCAACGAGGGCGCCATAGAGAAGGTGAGATTCGGCTTCGACGTAAGCTCGCCCGTCGTCATGCTGGGCTACACCACCACCGCAAACAGCAATCTCGCTATCACCAAAATATCGCTTCTGCACATGGGAGAGGGCTACGAGATCCGCGACTTCCAGACCATCGCGGCGGCCGTGCTCGCCAAGAACCAGAACTACGCCGAAGGCCTGGCGGCTGCCGCCACGGACTTCGTGTCGAACTACGAGAAAGGGGCGCCTGCGGCGGTGGCCGCCTACAAGGGACTCGACCTCATGTACGTCGATGACCTGGACAAGCACACCTACGAGGGATACGTGGACAATCTCAGGAAGATTAACGGTCTGAATGGCTTGTCCAAGGAAGAACGCGAGAGCATTCGGAGCGACATTCGCCGCTCGGGCGTCGATCCCGACTACTATGAATACGACTGGTCGGAGCACGTGCCGCTTTCGCAGTTCGTGTGCGACGGCAAGGCTGACGCGGAGTTCTTCGGCAAGCTGCTGGCGTTCGGCACGCCTGCCGTGGTGAACGCTGTGAACATGGCGCTGTGCTCGGGCTCCGCCGAGTATCAGAACTACTACAACTCCGAGACGCAGGAATACGAAACAAAGGTGTGGGCGGAGCGCCTGATCACCGATGATGCGAAGGTCATGATCGAGGGCGGCCTCACGACCGACGAGTGGCGCAAGTACGACGGCTCGTACATGGACGCTGCCCGTGACCTCGCGAAGTCCCTACAGCAGTTCACGACCCTCTACCTCAACGCCAAGGCGAGGGGTGCGACCGTGCGGGACGGTATCGCAGCCATGGGCGAGGCGAATACCGTCGAGGAGGCCATGCGGAAAGCCGAGAACATGCAGGAGGGCGCCACGGACTTCCTCTACGTCGCGGCATTCGACTCGCTCAACAAATATCGCTACTCCGACGACGTGCTCCTAGGCGACTGGGTAGTGCAGATGGGCCAGCGCACCTATGCCACGACCGAGGACTACCGCGCGTTGTACCCGCTCGCCGACGTCATATCGTCCGCGCAGCTCATCATGGTGAAGTACTGCGGATTCGCGACCTTCGTAAACAAGATGCGGCAACCCCCCGAGGCAAACCCAGCAGTGGACGAGGCCTTACAGAAGGTCATTGATGGCCTGCGCGGACTCAACTACAAAAGCAACCCAGCAGGTTCTAGGGAACAGTCCGACAAGAACAAGGAGTACCGCGTGCCGGTATGGATGGGCGTGGATCCCTGCGTGTACCACGGAAAGGTCGCGATGACGAGCGACGCCCTGCGCAAGTCGGTGGCAAGCGATGCGCTCAGGCTCACGCAAGAGGAAAAGGATGCCGAGAATGCACGCGTTCGAGGTTTTTGGCTAAGCATCGCGGAAGGCTTATGGGAAATCGCCACCATCGCGGTTGGCATTGCCGTCGAAATA
>CACXZL010000266.1 GCA_902772085.1 uncultured Coriobacteriaceae bacterium
ATTTAAGCACACTTACAGCTTCGTGAGCACAGAGGCCTTGCTTCTCAATGAAGCCACCACGGCCTTCGACGCTTTGCCAGGCTTCCATCATGCATACACGAAGACATACCAGGACAGCATGCGTCTACGTGCGCTCCATACCATAAAACTCCTCTGTCGGCTGTCTGCCAAGCAGAGCGTCGATTGCCTCCGACAAGGGCATCTCGTTGTACAGCAAATCATATACCGCCTGCGTGATAGGCACCTGCACGTCTCGCTCCTGCGCGAGCTGAAGCACGCTCGCCGCGGCCTCTGCCCCCTCAACCACCATCGACGTGCGCGCCTGGTAGTCAGCAAGCGACTCACCATTCACGAACGCCTGGCCAAACGTGCGATTGCGCGAATGCCTGGACGTGCAGGTCACGATGAGGTCGCCCATCCCCGCCAGGCCCATGCACGTGATGGGGTCGGCCCCGAGCGAGCTGGCGATACGACTCATCTCGGCAAGACCACGTGTCATGAGCGCGGCAAGCGTGTTGTCACCAGCGCCGAGCGCCGAGGCGATGCCGCATGCGATGGCCATCACGTTCTTCACGGCGGCACATACCTCCACGCCACATACGTCGTCTGTAACGTACACCCGAAACGCCGGGCAGACCAGCAGGCGCTGGAAGAACGTGCCCACCTTTTCGTCGTTAGCGGCTACCACAGCAGCCGAGATGGTGCCGTGGCTGATCTCCTCAGCATGGTTTGGACCGCTCAGAACGGCGATACGCTCCGGATGCCCCAGCTCTTGGGCCGCCACATCCGCCATGAGACAGCCCGTTTGGCGCTCCACTCCCTTGGTAAGCACCAGCACCGGCACGTCTGGGGCGAGGTGAGGGGCAAGACGGGCGCAGGTGGCACGTAGGAAGGCAGAAGGCACCACAAGCAGCGCGGCGCTTGTTTGCTGGGCCGCCTCCGCAAGCGAGCATGTGGCGTGAGTCTGCTTGGGAAGCTCAAAATCAGGAAGCTGCACCGGATTGTGATGCGTGCTATTGATACCATCTGCGACGCTCGGCTCGTGAGACCAGATCTCAATGAGGTCACACCGTGGTCCCAAGAGCGACGTCACCGCCGTGCCCCATGAGCCAGACCCGATCACAGCGACCTTGTGGAGCCTCAACGCTTCGTGAGTTGACTCTTCGCTCATTTCTTCCCCTTGCTTCGCACAGAGAACTTCCGCTCTTCGCCGCGCATGAGCCTGCCGATGTTTTCACGATGCGACCAGATGACCACGACCGCCACTATCGCCACTGGAAAAATGGCCGTAGGCGACATTCCCCACAGAGCCGCTTGGATCGGTAGGCTCGCCGCTGCCGCCACAGAGCCAAGGGAAATGTAACCAGTGGGGATGACGAGCAAGAGAAACAATGCAAGCAGGCCAACTCCGATGGGCCACCACATGCCCAGAGCCGCGCCCAAGCCCACAGATATACCCTTTCCGCCATGGAAATGTAGGTAGGGGCTGAAGATATGCCCAAACACGCAAGCCAGATACAGCGTGGATCCCACCCAGCCAAAGGGAGAGTTGTAGGCCAGCATGCTCTGATCTCCCCCCAGACACACCTGGGCGATGACCCACTTGGCGACAAGCACACAAAGAGCACCCTTGCCCACGTCGCAGATGAAGGTAAGAGCTGCAGCGGCGCCTCCTGCAGACCTTGCCACATTGGTCATTCCGATGTTTCCCGACCCGGTCTTCCGCACGTCGACGCCATTCATGCGCGATGCAAACAGCAGGCCAAAGGGAATCCCGCAAATCAAATACGAAACCACCGACGCAATCAAGGTGGCGATAGAGAGACTGCTCACTTCTAATCCTTCCGACGGAACTTGAGACGAATAGGCGTGCCTACCAAGTCGATACGTTCACGCAGGCGATTCTCAAGAAACCTCTCGTAGTTGTCGTCCACCAGATCCGGCGCGTTGCAGAAGAAGGCAAACGTCGGGGGGCAGGCGGAGGGCTGCGTCGCATAATTGAGCTTGAGGCGGCGATTGCGCTGCGTCACGGTATGCCCAGACTGGCGAATCTCATCCAGCAGGGCGTTGAGCTTGGCGGTCTGCACGCGACTCGCACGTGCCGCCGCGGCCTTTTGCGCGGCGTCGAGCACACGCACGCACGAGCGACCGGTGAGCGCGGATATGCGTATCACCGGTGCCCACGTGGCAAACGACATCCTTCGCGCGAGCGACATCTCCACATCGTCACGCTTCTGCTCGGTGTCTACCAAATCCCATTTGTTGAGACACACCACCAAGGCGCATCCGCGCTCGATGGCCATGACGGCGAGCTTCTGGTCCTGTTCCGTCACACCCACTGAGGAGTCCACCACGAGCAGACACACGTCGGCCTTGTCCATAGCCATGAGTCCACGCACCATGCTGTAGTACTCCACGTCCTCATGGACCTGCGACTTCTTGCGCATGCCGGCCGTGTCCACAAGCCGAAAACGAGTGTCTCCCCGCTCGATCACCACGTCCACGGCATCACGTGTCGTACCTGCTACATCGCTCACGATGGAGCGCTCGTTTCCCACCAGGCGATTGGTGAGCGAGGACTTGCCGACGTTTGGCCTGCCGATGATCGCCACGTTGAGGACGTCGCCATAGAGGTCCTCCGGCTCTTCGGTCTCGGGCGGCAACACCGCCACCACATCGTCGAGCAAGTCGCCTGTGCCGTGCCCGTGGCCCGCACTCAGCGGCCTCGGCTCGCCGACGCCTAGAGAGTAGAAGTCCCATACGGCAAGCTCGCGCTCGGGGTCGTCCATCTTGTTTACCACGAGGAAGCTGGGCTTCTTGGAACGCCGCACCACGCGTGCGACTTCCTCGTCCTCGTCCGTGAGCCCCACCATGCCGTCCACCACAAAGATGATGACGTCCGCCTCCTCGCACGCCATGAGCGCCTGCTCGCGAATGCGCGGGGCGAAGGTGTCCTTGGAGTGGATGGATTCGATGCCGCCAGTGTCTACCAGCACGAACTCTCGACCGTTCCAGTCGGTCTCGTGATATGAGCGGTCACGCGTAACGCCGCGCGATTCGTGCACGATGGCCTCTCGGCGCTCTGCCAAGCGGTTCACCAAGGTGGACTTCCCTACGTTCGGCCGTCCCACTACCGCAACTATTGGTTTCGTCATGAAGCTCCCTTGTTCGTTCTTATGTGCGTTTAAACCCAGATTCTATCACGCTCACCGACTCGTGCGCGATATGCACAGATGCTACAGCTTGCGTGCGTCTGTTCAGACCCAGCGACCGGGTATGCGCCGTGCTCGTACGCCCTTGGCTAGTGGGGCTTTCCACAAGCAACTGATCGTTACGCGCGCCCTCCCGAACGCCTCCGCCCCGTGCCCGCCTCGAAGCACGGCCAGTGCTCCTTCGCCGGGCGCAGCGCGGATTCGCCCCGGGAGGCTCGCGCATACCGCACATGTACTTGTGGGACGCCCCGCTGGGTCAGCCCCGCAGAGAAGCGGCTGCTGGGGCAGCCATTATTAGCTCTAAGTTATCTTTTCGGCCTGCCACGCGGGCTCGTCGGCCGTCGACCACTCGCGCACGCGGAGGCGCCCGGGACCCTTCGCCCGCCTTCGTGCCCACTTGTGCAGACGGGGCGTTCGATGGTGCGCACAAGCGGACAAGAACGGCCCGATTCGGCCAATCTTGTGTCCGACTTTGCACACACACGGGCACCCCGTGTGCACAAACGGACGCGCGACCGCCCGAATCGACGTCCACGTGTCCGGAAAAGCACACGCACGGGCGTCCCGTG